>JAMNXX010000050.1 GCA_023623095.1 Bacillota bacterium
TATTGAAGTACACGTACTTGGGTACTTTATCAACTATCAAAACGAGAAACTGCTTGCTATATCGGAACGAATAAGAAATGCTCGATTAGAACGAACAACAAAGATGATAGAAAAACTAAACCAACTTGGTATCGATATTCATGCTTCAGAAGTTTTTTCAGCCTTCCAAGATGCTATGTCTATTGGGAGACCGCATATTGCACGAATTCTGATAGAAAAAAATTATGCACAGTCGATAGAAGAAGCATTTCATAAATTTTTAGGAAAAGGAAAGCCGGCATATGTAGAGCGCTTTAAATTAAGTGTGGAAGAGGCAATCAATCTTATCAGAGATGCTCGTGGAATATCTGTTTTAGCACATCCGGGTCTCATCGATGGGCATATTGATATAGAAGAAATCATTGATTTAGGAATACAAGGAATTGAGGTTTATCATAGCAAGCACTCGTATGAGGAAAGTGAATTTTATTTGGACATGGCTTATAAACGAAATCTATTGATTACGGGTGGTTCGGATTATCATGATGAAGAGTCTGATGCGCTTAGAATTGGGAGTACCGGAGTCCCTTATGATTTTGTAAAAATGATGATTGATTTGGTAAGAACTCAAAAGATCTAATCTTCTAAAAGCAATTGCTTTGATCAAAATTTTGCCTTATATGAATTGACAGAGAAAAATTTTTTATATATAATCATGATTGAAATAGGATGATGTTTATTGCAATGAAGGAGAATAGTAAAAAAGCGATTTGTCCAGAGAGTAAGACGTTGGTGGAAGTCTTATCAATTAGCTTTTTGAACCCGCTCCAGAGCATTATGATGAAGAATCATACGTCTATAATCACGTTACGATTATGCAAGGTGAGCTGGAAGCTAACTAGGGTGGTACCGCGGGGTAACTCTCGTCCCTTGATAAAAAGGGAACGAGAGTTTTTTATATTTTTGATTTTTAAATTTATTGAAATAATGATGGTGTGCAATAATGAAAGATAAAATTTAAAAATTGAAAAAAGCGGATTATTTAATATGTAAAATATATGGATATCAATGGCTGCTTATGATGGAGTATTCTATGGAAAAAATTAAGAATAGAGGGATAGCATGATTTCAAAATTAATTCAAGAAAGCAGAAAAATTGTTATCAAAATTGGTAGCAATATATTATCGAATGACAACGGTATGATCAATAAAAAGTTTTTAGAAAATTTTAGCGATCAAGTTTATCATTTGATGCAGCAAGGAAAACAGATTATTATTGTATCTTCTGGTGCAAGGATTGCCGGGGTGGCGACTATTGGAAAATGGATTAGAAAAGAGGATATTCATTATAAGCAGGCATTATGTGCAATTGGACAAGTAGAATTGATGGATGCTTACCGGAAGGTCTTTAATCGATATGATATCCATATTGGCCAAGTTCTTCTTACAAAAGATGATTTTTTAGATCCGCATCGAGCGTTAAATATAAGAAATACGCTTTTTACTTTAGTGGATGAAGGCGTTATTCCGATCATCAATGAAAATGATTCTGTAAGCGTAGAAGAAATTCAGATAGGAGATAATGATACATTGGCTGCATTGACGACCAATATTTGGAATGGAAATCTATTGATCATGTTCAGCGATATTGATGGTGTTTATGATAAAAATCCAAAAAAACATTGCGAGGCTCAATTGATAGAGAGAGTCCAGAATGCGGATGACCTGACTAAAAAAATTGAAATCGGAGAGGCAAATTCCTTTGGAACAGGGGGAATTGCTACGAAAATAGAAGCAGCACGAATGGTAAATGACCTTGGAATTCCGATGATCTTAGCAAATGGAAAGAAAGAAGACATTTTATTAGGATTATTAGCGGGAACAGAGAAAGCCACATTATTTTTACCTTAAATAAGATTGGATTTGATGTGGGATAGATATTTTTCAGTTTAGAAAGTGCTTATTCTTAAAGGTTCTTTATGAGAATAAGTGCTTTTTTGTTTGATAATCATCAGCGTTCTTTCCTAAATTTTTAAAAGCAAACAATGGTCAACTGATGCAAAATCAATTCGTCTTAATAAAAAACAAAACAGCTATTAAGATGAAGAAATTCTGCCTTTTAAATAGGATGCATTTTCACCAATATCAGTAAAAATTTATGATATATATGATATAATTGGTGTGTTAGAGAGAAAGTAATATATCGGTATGATATATTGTAAAAATAGACATACTAAAAAAAAGCTTTGGAGGAAATATATGCTAATCAAGTCCATTGCAAGAATCGATAAGAGAACAAAAAATTTAGTAAAAAGATTAAATCCTGGAGAAATTGCAGTCATTGATCATATCGATTTGGATGAAGTATCTGCTAATTCTTTGGTGAATTCGAAACCAAGTTTAGTAATCAATGCCAGAAGATCCATTAGTGGGCGTTATCCCAATCCAGGGCCTCAGATTTTAATCAAAGCAGGCATCCCTATTTTGGATGATGTAGGCGTTGAGACTTTTGAACGCATCCATGAAAATGATGTATTGGACATTATTCATAACGAGATTTTTATCAACGGTGAATTTATTGGAAAAGGAACGATTTTGACGGAAAAATTAATTCAAAAGCAGTTAGATGAAAGCAAAGAAAATTTACAATATGAGCTGGACAAATTCATTGAAAATACATTGGAGTATGCAAAGAAAGAAAAAGATATCCTTCTGGGTAATTTAGAGATTCCAGAGGTAAAGACGGTTTTTCAAAAAAAACATACACTAGTAGTTGTAAGGGGACAAGATTATAAGGAAGATCTACTTGCAATCAAATCCTATATTGAAGAATTTGATCCGATACTGATAGGGGTAGATGGGGGCGGGGATGCTCTGATGGAGTTTGGATATATTCCTGATATGATCGTAGGAGATATGGATAGTGTTTCCGACAAATGCTTAAAAGCATGTAAAGAAATTGTTGTGCATGCTTACACTGATGGAAGGGCTCCAGGATTAAAACGAGTAAAGGAATTAGGGTTAGAAGCTGTTTTATTTCCAGCTCCAGGTACAAGCGAAGATATTGCTATGCTATTGGCTTTTGAAAAAGGAGCGGATTTAATCGTTGCAGTTGGAACCCATAGCAATATGATCGATTTTTTGGAAAAAGGCAGAAAAGGTATGGCGAGTACCTTTCTTGTTCGGTTAAAAGTAGGAGGAAAATTAATTGATGCAAAAGGGGTCAATAAACTATATCGGGAAAGCTTGAAATTAAAACACATATTTGGACTAGCTTTCGGTGCGATGATACCTATATTTGTTGTAGGAGCATTATCTCCACCTGTCCGGCAGTTATTAAAGCTATTCCTTATTAAATTAAAATTTATCTTTGGGATATAGTTGTCAGGAGGAGAAAAAAATGATCGTTAACTTAAAATATTATGTGATTGCGATTTTTTCAATATTCCTAGCATTAGGAATTGGAATTTTTGTAGGAATTATGCTGGATGGACAAGATATGATCGTAGAACAACAACAAGAATTAGTGAGCCAGATAGAAAGCAAATTCGATGAATTTCAGGCAAAGCAAAATGATTTGCAGAAAAAAATAGATCTTCTAACATTAGAAAAACAAAATAATATGAAGCTAATCGATATGATGTACCCTGAATTTGTAAAAGAAAAA
>JAMNXX010000124.1 GCA_023623095.1 Bacillota bacterium
GGCCCTACGATTTTCGCTCCCGGACTGCCTGCCAAATCTCCTGAATCTCTGATTGGAGGATTTACTCCTAAAACAAAACTGTCTGCCAGTGAAATCTCTATCTGAGTCGCTTTTCTAGCAGGTCCCAACACGCGTACCCCTTTTAATGTCGCGTTTGGCCCAACCACATCAACTTTTTCATCGCAAGCAAATTGACCGGGTTGGCTTAGATCTTTAATCGGTGTTAATTGATAGCCTTTTCCAAATAAAGCTTCAATATGTTCTTCAGATAAGTGAATATGTCTGTTTGATAATCCCACAGGGACGAAAAATTTTCCCATAAAAACCCTCCTCATAAGTATAATATTCTTCAAAATATGCGCAAAGCATACGAACACGACTATATTATATATCTAGATTTTTTAAAAATCAAACAATCCATCGCTGGCTTTTATATTGAATGTTTTATCCTTATTTTTGCTTCTTTAAATAGTCTTTGTCCTAAATTTACCGCATTTTCTAAAACATCTGGACGACTCCCTACAAAGATCTGATCCGTACGATCCACAAAAAAATTACATAGGTATTCTGTATTGATCGCACGAAAAAACAGATCCATAACAACTGTCGCCCCTATATAATCGCTCTCCTGATGCGGTGCCCCTGCTGTGCATGCAAATACTCCTATTCTTGGTCTGTTTCTATCGATAGACGGTTTTTGCAGAATGTATTTACTGCTCCAAAAGGCTTGACATCGATCGATCATGATTTTTGTGATACCGGTCACAGAATTAAAATATAGCGGCGATCCGACAATGATAATATCGGATTCATCGAATTGTTTATATAAGTCTGTCATATCATCGCGGATAATACATAACCCTGTGCTTTCGCAATATCCACATGCGGTGCAAGGTTCAATTTTCCGCTTGGCAAGCTCTATTTTTTCTACAAAAACTTCCTCCTGCTTCAATCCCTGAATTATTTTTTCGATTACCCTATCCGTATTCATCTTTATGCGCGGGCTTCCCATGATCGCAAGTGCTTTCACCGCCTCATCCCCCCTCTTTCTACGCGAGCCGGTTTCCTTGAAATCACAAAAAAGAACCGCCACATACGGTTCTCTTTTTGCTACGCCATCGCTCTTTCCAGTTTGTCCAGGTGTTGCAAAGGAAACATTCTCAGCAGTTCTTTAAATTGTTCTACACTTAGCCCTTGCGTTGTTGTATAAATCTTTATCTTTTCATCCACATCTGCACGTTGGAATCTTTCTTTGATCTCTTCAAAATCAACTTTTTGTTCTATTTTAATCACCCCTATATCGTCTAATCGGAATTCATTATTAGTATAGGGAATAATCAAATTTTTATTCCTTTACGTGCAGGATTTTCCCACTTTTATTTTTCATAAACTTCTCTCTTTAAAATTGCGACATATGGCAAATTTCTATATTTTTCTGCATAGTCTATCCCGTATCCGATAATAAATTCATCAGGAACATCAAAGCCTTTATAGTCCACTTTTATATTTACTTTTCTCCTATCCGGCTTGTCTAAAAGCGTACATATTTTTAAGCTCTTTGGTTTTCTGGATAATAAATTTTCATAAATATAATTCAATGTCAATCCCGTATCGATCAAATCTTCCACAATCAAAACATCTTTCCCCTCGATGCTGTGTTCCAGATCTTTTATAATTTTTACAATACCGGAACTTTCCGTTGAAAATCCATAGCTCGATACCGCCATAAAATCCAGTGTTATCGGAATACGGATTTTTCTCATCAAGTCTCCTACAAATATGTTTGCTCCCTTTAATATGCCTACCAGAACTAAATCTTTGCCCTGATAATCTTTTGTAATCTGACTTCCTAATGCTTCAACCTTTTTTGCTATTTCCTCTTCGGTAAACAATATTTTTGCTATATCCTGTTGCATATCAGCCACCTCTTTTATCCTATGTAATGATGATGTTTTTATTATAGCATAAATCCTATTGGAGTTGTATTTTATCTTCTCGTTGAAGAAAACAATCCTCCCCTTCTTCTCCTTAGAATATAGTCCTCTATATCTTGAACCCTCTGTTCTAATGTTTCTACTTTAGCATATAACCGGGATATATCTGCCCAGGTCCATTCTCGCTGAAAATCTTCTCTTTGATTTTGCTCTGTTTCTTTTTTTGTCTCATTTATTTTTTCCCCTCGATAGGAAAAATCATTCTCTTTTTCTACTGTTTCCTCTTTTTTTTTTGGTACTTCTACAGCATTTTGAATATCTCCGAATCCCACAAATGAAAATTCAGGATAATCTTTTCCAAATGCGTACGAAAGCTGATAATAATTTTTAATCCGCTCATTGTTTGTATGAAACTTATAGCGGAAAAAATTATATTCCTTTGACTCTTTCCATAAATAAGGTTGGCTCCATGTCAGACCCTGATCTACCGTAAAACAGCTCATAATTTGATCGTATTCTGTCCATACGACCCATAATTTATCTGTCTGGGCAACAAAAGAAGGATAGGAGGCATTGGCAGGATTCGATAGGATATGCTCTGAAACCCTCGATGCTTTCGACTCTTTTATCTCGTATTTCTCATATTTTATAACAAGGTTTCCATCTACATATTCAGAATAAACCAAGTGGAATGCTTCATCCTTTGATACCAAAATATCTAAATATAATTTGCTATTGAAGTTGTTTGTAAGCCTCATCGTGTTTTCCCATTGCTCTTCTGTCGTATTGAACCATTTGATGCATATTTGTTCTTCATGATTGACCAGATTATAAAATCCGAAGATCAAATATTCTTTGTGCTTTATAAATTGAAAAGGATTTAAAATGCCCTTTGTCCGGATCTCGCCCAATGAATTGCTTTTCCATGAAATCTCGTCATAAAAATGATGGTAAACATGATACGATCCATTATTTTCATCGTTGGAAACACAATATAAAATATGTATCTTACCCTGATGCTCCAATATATTTATATTTGCTATATTCCCTTTCTGAAATTCACCCAATGAGCTCGTATTCCAATTATCTCCGAAGTAGACCATCAGCAGTAAATTCCCGTCGGTTCTCTGATAGATAAAATAAATGCGATCTTTTTCGTCAATAACAGCATCAAATTCTAATGCACAATCCTCAACTAAAGTAGATGTATTATATTTTTCTAATTGCTGATCAAAGTAGGTATACTGGATTTTTCCCTCATTCCATCTAAAATGATATACATTTTCTGAACGATCGTACAATAAAATATTTCTTTGATTGTAAAATGGCATATTCTCACCATCCCGCAATATTTTGATGATATTAGAAGATAAACCTCATTCTTCCCTTTAATGATCATATTGTTTAAACAATGAATATATGCTAAATCCTTTTAGAAAAGTAACAAGAAAATCTTTTGAAGAATATACTAAAATTGAAAGGTTTTATATGAAAATAAAGGGGGTAATCATATTATGGAGCACCATGAACAACGTCATCGACCGTCAAAGCCTGATTTTACCCTTCCAGATAGATGTTGTACTGCCAATACGGGCTGTCAATGGGATGGAACACTCAGGAGGGTAAAAGCGGAACCAATCTATGTTCAGAAAGTGTACGATGCTGCATTATTTAACCTACAAGCTTTGAGAACAGTTGCAG
>JAMNXX010000029.1 GCA_023623095.1 Bacillota bacterium
ATCCCCATCTTTGCAGCGCCGATCATCAAAGAATTCCCCATATTGTTTCGTGCATCTCCTACATAGACAAATTTAACCTCTGAGAAAGGTTTCCGAACATGTTCGGAGATAGTGAGCAGATCCGCCAATACCTGAGTCGGATGGTATTGATCGGTCAATCCGTTCCAAACAGGAACCCCTGAATATTTGGCAAGGCATTCTACGGTTTCTTGCGCAAATCCTCTGAATTCAATCCCGTCATACAGTCTTCCCAATACCCTGGCTGTATCTTTAATCGATTCTTTTTTGCCCATCTGGCTGTCTTTCATCCCCAAAAATGTAACCCCTGCCCCTTCATCCATCGCGGCAACTTCAAAAGAGCAGCGCGTACGGGTCGATGTTTTTTCAAATAGGAGTACGATATTTTTGCCTTCAAGCAATTTTTCTCTGCTCCCCACCCTTTTTTTATTCTTTAAATCCTTTGCCAGGTCCAGCAAATATTGAATCTCTGCCGTTGTGAAATCTTTTAACGTTAAGAGACTTCTTCCTTTTAAATTGATGGGCATTTTGGCTCCCCTCCTTTTGCATTTTTTAATTTAGCCGATCATATGCACGCCGAAAGGATTTCGGAAAATATATCCGATTTCGCAAATTCCTTGTAAAGGATTCGCTTTTCTTTACGAATATATTTAGTACGTCATAAACCGTAAGGCCGATCTGTTACAGCTCCGACAAATATTCTTTTGCATTTTTGATCATCGTGCGGACGTTTTGGGGTGCGGTAGAACCGTAGGAAACCTTTGAAGCAATGCAATTTTCAATTTGAACTTTTTCTAAAATATCCTCTTCAAATACGTCGGAAAACTGGCGCAGCTCCTCGAGGGTCAAATCTTCAACTGCTTTCTGATTCTCCACGCAATAGAGAACCATTTTGCCTACCGCTTCATGGGCGCTGCGGAAAGGGAGTCCCTTTTTTACCAAATAATCCGCTACATCGGTGGCGTTCATAAATCCTTCTTTTGTTGCCTTTTTCATATTCTTTTTGTTGAAAGAGGCCGTCTTCAGCATTTCGCAAAAGATCTCCAGACAATCTCGGATCGTTTCCACCGTATCAAATAAAGGCGGTTTGTCTTCCTGCATGTCCTTGTTATAGGCCAAAGGAAGCGCCTTCATGATAGTTAGTATTTGAATCAGGTTTCCGTACACCCTTCCTGTTTTGCCTCGGATCAGTTCTGCCGCATCGGGATTTTTTTTCTGGGGCATGATGCTGCTTCCGGTACTGTAGGCATCATCCATTTCGATAAACCCAAATTCGGCTGAATTCCAAAAGATGATCTCTTCGCAGAAGCGGCTCAAATGCATCATGATCAGGGAAGCATCGCTGATAAATTCGATGACAAAATCCCTGTCACTCACTGCATCCAGGCTGTTTTCGCAAATCCCATCAAATCCAAGTTCCTCTTTCAGAAACTCCCGATCCGTATTGTAAGTCGTGCCTGCCAGGGCTCCTGCTCCCAGAGGCAGGATATTGACGCGCTTTCTGCAGTCCTGCAGCCGCTCCCTGTCCCTTTTGAACATTTGAAAATAAGCCATCAAATGATATCCTAATGTGATGGGCTGTGCCCGCTGCAAATGGGTATATCCCGGCATAACGGTATCAATATGTTCCTCCGCTGTCTGCACGAGCACATACAAAAGCGCTTTTAATCGTTCGGAGATTTCATCGATGGCATCCCGCAGATACATCCGGATGTCTACAGCCACCTGATCGTTGCGGCTCCTCGCTGTATGCAGCTTTTTCCCCGCGTCTCCAATTCGATCGGTCAGCATTTTTTCAATATTCATGTGGATATCTTCCAGTTCCACGTGAAACTCCACTTTGCCCTCTTCGATATCTTTCAGGATCCCTTGAAGCCCTTCGATGATCGCTTTTCCTTCTTCTTCCGTAATGATTCCGGTCTTTGCAAGCATTTTGGCATGTGCAATGCTCCCCAGAATATCTTGTTTATAAAGCTTTTGGTCAAATTCAATGGAAGCATTGAATGCATCCATCAAAGAAGCGGTTGTCTTCTCGAAGCGTCCTCCCCACAACTTCATGATCGTTCTTCTCCATTCTTTTGTTTTTCCATCATGATCGCACGAATCTTCAGCGGCAGCGCAAACAGATTGATAAATCCTTCCGCATCTTTTTGATCGTACACATCATCTTCTCCAAAGGTCACAAACTCTTCATTATACAGCGAATAAGGGGATGCAGAAGCGACGGCTTTGCAGTTTCCTTTATAGAGTTTTACTTTCACTTTCCCGGTTACCCACTTTTGCGTACTGTCTACAAATTGATCCAGCGCCTCACGCAACGGCGTGAACCAAAGTCCGTCATAAACCAATTGTGCATATTTTTCAGCAACGATCGCTTTAAAGCTCATCGTATCCCGATCCAGCGTCAGTTTCTCAAGGGCTCGATGTGCCGTGTACAGCACCGTGCCTCCCGGAGTTTCATATACGCCTCTGGATTTCATTCCTACTCTTCTGTTTTCCACGATATCGATGGTTCCTACCCCATTGGCGCCTGCGATTTGATTTAATGTCTGAATCAACTGTACGGGATCGTATCCTTTGCCGTCGATGGCTACCGGAACGCCTTTTTCAAATTCGATCTCCACATAGGTGGGCTGATCCGGTGCTTTCTCGGGAGATACGCTCATCATATAGATATCATCTTCATGCTCATTCCAAGGATCTTCCAAGTTTCCGCCTTCATGGCTGATATGCCATAAATTTTGATCCCGGCTGTATATCTTTTCTTTGCTGACCGGAATCGGGATATTGTGTCTCTTCGCATAATCGATGCAGTCTTCCCTTGATTTTAAATCCCATATTCTCCAAGGTGCAATGATCTTTATATGCGGGTTCAGCGCTTGAATCCCCAGTTCAAAACGCACCTGATCATTTCCTTTTCCGGTTGCACCGTGAGCGATTGCCGATGCATTTTCTTTCTCGGCGATTTCCACCAGTTTTTTCGCAATAAGAGGTCTTGCAAAGGATGTTCCCAATAAGTAATCATTCTCATAGATCGCGCCTGCTTTTAATGTGGGATAAATATAGTCGGTTACAAATTCTTCCTTTACGTCTTCGATATAGACTGCGGATGCCCCTGTCGCAAGGGCTTTTTCCTTCACCGCTTCAAAATCATCGTCCTGTCCCACATCGACGCAAACAGCGATCACATCATATCCATATGTTTCTTTTAGCCATGTCAAAATGACGGAAGTATCTAAACCGCCCGAATACGCTAATACTACCTTTTCCTTTCCCATTTTTCGGCCTCCTTTACAACATGCCCATGGATTCTTTAAATGAATTATTTAATATTATAGCAGAAATAAATATTTATGCAATATATATAGAAAAAATTTTATAATTATACATGAAAGCTGATATTTATCGCGATTAAATGGTTTTGGCTTGTAATATTATTCATCGATAGCAAAAAAATAGCCGCCTGATATTTAGGCGGTTGCCGATCAACAAACTTGATCCTCTTGTTCTTTGTCACATAATGTAATTTCAACAGTTTCTGTCAATATATCTGAATAACTATAGGAGACTCTCCTTACGGTATTGTATCCTCCTTCGATACAT
>JAMNXX010000207.1 GCA_023623095.1 Bacillota bacterium
AATGGCTGGAAATGAGGATAATGATCAAAATGGATGTGAAAGGCAATGCTCGTAAAATTGTTGGTGATCCATTTATTAGTTTTTATCGTCAGCTTTATCCTTTGCAAGATCATGATTCAGCTGATGCAGTCGTTTTTATCGAGGATGCAATATCAATTGACATGTAAATTCTGCCGAGTATTTGTATATTGTATGACATTTGCCTTAGGAATTATTTTCGGAAACAAGATCCTTTATTATTTTATATAATCCTTATTTTGAATTTTTATTTTATAAAGAGGAGAAGGAAAACATGTCAAAGATTATATCTGTTTTTGAAAAGTTAAATCTGGTAGAAAAGGTCAATGACACAACTTCTACTTCTAATGTTCTATCGAAGGAGACAGATAAAGAGAACGAAGTTGAAAAAATTGAGAAAGAAAGTCCGGAAAAGGATCCTAAAATCTTTGAGCAAGAGGATCAAAACAATCATTCGGAAGCACGAACAGACTTTCAATATGACAAAAAAATGGATGTATCCGAAATTTATTCTTTATATGATATCGAGAACAGCGATGTCAATACGATCTTTATGTTGGGTAATTTTATCAACGCCCTCCCTGAAAACTTGCCTTATGAGGTCAAAAAATCTTCGATTATGGGGATTATCAATGCTTCTAACACGGATTTAAATAAGCTGCTGACCGATGGAGAAAGGAGAATTGGGGCACTAAAACAATTTGCGAAAGAATACCATCGGGTCAATCATGATTCGATTCAACAATTTCAAGAAGAAATCAAGAAACTGGAAGATTTGATTTGTGATTATAAAGAACAAATACAATTTCGAGAAACGATGATGGCAGAACAGGATCACATCATCAAATATGAAGTGGAAAAAATACAAAAAATCATCGATTTTTTCAGCGATGATGATTAGGATGATTTATTTTATTTAAAAAATATCAGTGGCATGAGGCGTTTTGTTTTATGAAAAAAAGAGAGTATCGCATCACGATGATTGCAAAAATTTTAATCATTCAGTTTTTACTAACGTTAAGCGGATTAGCGATCGGCTGCACATGGAGGATCTATGCTGAAAACAAAAAATGGGATATGTTGATTTATCCCGGGGTACAATTGGCCGGTTTCGATTTGGGCGGGAAAACGAAAGAGGAAGCCAAGCATTTTATCCAAATCGAGCTGATGAATTCTTTGCGGGACAAACAGATAAAAATGGTTTTGGATGATCATGTTTATCATTTAGATTGCTCCGATCTGATTGCAGCGCATTGTTTGAATGATACGGTGGATCGACTGTTTCATCTCGGAAAAAATTTAAGCTGGTATCAAAAACATCAGTGGATTAAAAATGGCAGCGCAAAGCAATATCCGATTTATTTTCGTTATAATGAGGATTATATCGATCAATTCATTGAAATGATTGAAAAAGACATCTATCGGGAACCTGTCAATGCAAGCCTCCAGAAGATGCCCGATGGCACGATTCAGATTCAGCCTGAGATGGAAGGGCGGAGGCTGCAGAAAGAAAAGCTCAAAAAATATATTCAAGAGAAAGTCAACAACGGTCCTTGGGGGGATATGGTGATACAGATCCCTGTTGAGATGATCGCTGCTGGGGTTACAGCTGATGCTCTTTCTTGTATTGATACCATGCTCGCATCCTTTCATACAAGTTTTGCAGCATCATCTCCTGGAAGAGCCCATAATATTCAGCTTGCTGCGGAGAAAATTTGCGGAACGCTTCTGATGCCGGGGGAGATTTTCAGCTTTAATGAGTGTGTAGGACCGAGGACAAAAGAAAGAGGGTTCCGGGAGGGACCGGTTATCATTGATAATAAAATCGGTTCAGGATTGGGCGGTGGTGTATGTCAGGTATCGTCAACGCTGTATAATGCCATATTAAAAGCAGGCATAAAGCCCATCGAGAGAAGATGTCATTCAGTTCCTTCCAAATATGTAGGGTTGGGACTGGATGCGACCGTAGATTGGGGAAATATTGACTTTAAATTTCAGAACACGTTCGACTATCCCATATGGATAGAGAGCGATATACAGAATTTTAAACTGTATTTTAATATTTACTCTCATTCGAGCTTAGCGAAAAGAGAATATGCAATTAAAAATCACATATACAAAACGATACCGCCAAAGACGAGGGTTCTGGAGGATACGGGATTGCCTCCGGACAAAATTTCTGTCGTTCAGTCAGGACAGAACGGTTATAGAGTAAAGGTCATCCGAGATGTTTACGAACAGGGGAGATTGGTCGATTCGGAAGTGATCTCCGATGATTACTATGCATCTAAGGAAAGAATCATTAAAAAAGGAGTTTCTCCTAAAACAAATTATCATTCTATAGCATCGAATTAAATGCCAATAAAAAAGATAGAAAATATCAAAGAAACCTCTTTCAGAAGATGAGACGGGCAACTTCTGAAAGAGGTTTCTTTTTATTTTTGAGCGATTTTCTTATGATATGTTTGTGCTGACTGAAATGGTTGACTTCTTTAGATTTTGTGGGATAATGAAAAAGATACCAAAATGGAAAAAGACAGAGGTTTTTTATGTAATAATATGGGGAGATAGGGCTTGGGCAGATGGGATATAGGATGGAAAATCCATGAGTTTTCTATATAATGATATGGGTATATAAAGGAATGTGGGAAGAATTTCTGTCTTTCCTATGCACATTTATTGACTGGACTAAAAGGCGGATGTCATTATTTCTAAAATCCTTTTAGCTTTTGAAGAAAAGGGGGAAGTCGGAATGATAGAAATATTCGATCATTTCACGGATAAGTATAAAAAATATAAAAACAAAACGATTGAAGATAGATTGTTTGACTATATTCGGGAATTAACGGATTATCTGAAGCTTGATATCGGGAAAGTGATCCTGTTCAACAAAAATTTTGTTTTATTAAAAATAAAATATGTTCAAAAGGATGTTCATTTAGGGGAGTCTATTCTAGCGGAAAATTATATATCGAATGTTGTTCCCAGCGTACTGAATATCGTCAGGGAGAAAAAAAGGCTATTTTTTTTGAGAAGGATGGGGATGATTCTTCTCAGAAATCTGAATATATTCCGTTGATTCAGAATACAAAACAGGAAATATATATCCCTTTGTTTAAAGAATATGAAAAGCAAAGCCTGATAGGCTGCATTTACTTGGCAACATTCGATGAAGAAAAAAAGATAAAATTAGGTGATTTGGATAATGATAATATTATTTATCAAATTTACAGGATTGCAGCCCATTTGGAAATTATCTATCAAAGAACAGAGAAGCATTTGCAATTTATTAATACCATCCATATCCTGACTACTTTTTTACAATATCAAAAGCCATTTATGCCAGAACACTCGTATAATGTAGCTTCTTGGGCGAAAGAGATTGCAGAGAGATTGTCTCTGGATGAAGCTAGGACGCAGCAGATCTATATCGCCGGTCTCTTGCACGATATCGGGAAGGTGTATGTTCATCAAGAATTATTAAGAAAGCCTGGCAAATTGACGGAGGAAGAATATGAAATTGTCAAAAATCACTCGCTATACAGTTATTATCTGGTGAAAGATATTGTAAGAAACATCCCTGAAATGCATCCAGTTCCT
>JAMNXX010000225.1 GCA_023623095.1 Bacillota bacterium
CGATCGTATCCCCATATCGCCTTCGCTGTGGATCCACATACTTCGGGCCGATTCCTAAATCTTTATGAAATAAAACCGGTGCATTCATATCAGACAAATTAAATTGTTTTCCCATCCCTCCGACGATCACCACAGGAAATTCAAGCCCCTTGCTCTTATGGATGCTCATGATCCGTACAACATTATCGTTCTCTCCCAGTATTTTTGCCGCACCCATATCGCTACTGCTCTGCTTGAGTTTATCGATAAATTGGATAAAATTGAATAAGCCTTTGAAGGACGTGGCTTGAAATTGTCTCGCTCGATTCAGGAGCATCCGCAGATTTGCCTGACGCTGAACGCCCCCCGGCATCGCTCCTACATAATCATAATACCCTGTATCCATAAAAAGCTTCCAAATAAACGCTTCCAGCTGCATATAGCGGGATTCCTCTTTCCATTCAGCCAATCTTTCCAAAAATAATGCGCATTTATTTTTTAAAGGTAGCTCTTCCCCTTCCTGTGAATATTTTTCCAACGCTTCAATAAAGCTTTTCCCTTGTGCGGCCATCCGGATTTGAATGAGCTCTTCGATACAAAACTTTCCTATAGAAGAACGCATGACGCTCAGCAGCGGGACATCCTGTCTTTTATTATCAATAATTCTCAATAAATTGATAAAAACACTTACTTCAACCGTATCAAAATAGCCCGTATTTACATCTGCATAGACCGGAATATCCATCTCCATAAAGACTTCTTGAAAAATTGGAGCCCAATTTTTGGTCGTTCGCAAGAGAACGACAATATCCTTAAAAGTAAGCCTTCGGAAGTTTTCGGTACGGCTATCATAAATCGGCGTCCCCTGCAACTCCTTGATCCGCTCGGCTGCCACTTTGGCCTCAGCTTCGATATCTTCTAATGCTTTCCAGTCCTCTTCCTCTTCTTCATCCACTTGTACCTCTTTTTGAATCAAAAAAATTTCTATCGGAGATTTTTCAGGATGCTGCGTATCGATGCCCTTGTACAGATAGGCATCTTCATCATAATGCATCTCGCCCAATTCCCTCGTCATAATCTGTTTAAAGATGAAATTGACACCATCGATGATCTCTTCTCTGCTTCTGAAATTTTTTCCGAGATCAATTCGGCGATTGCGTACGCCCTCTCGATTTTGATATGTTTCGTACTTTTCCATAAAAAGCGTCGGATCCGCCAAGCGAAAACGATAAATGCTCTGCTTGACATCTCCTACCATAAATAGATTATCATCTCTTTTTATGAAGTTTAAGATCGTCTCTTGGACAATATTGCTGTCCTGATATTCATCGACAAAAATATATGCATATTGATTTTGATATTCTTTCGCTACTTGCTCATTTTCTAAAATAGACAGCGCATAATGCTCCAAATCATTGAAGTCCGCAATTCCTCTCTCTGCCTTTTTCTCCTTATATCCAGATTCAAAAGAAATAATAAGATCGTATAGAGCACACATCGATGGATATAATGCATTCAAATCCTCGATATATTGATGGGGTTCTTTCGATAAAAATTTTTCTTTAATCCCGCTGATGACATCTTTAGCTTGCTGTCTAAGTCCTTTCACAGAATCTTTCAAGACCTCGTCCACAGCTTTTGAAACCCTTCCGAGCCTCTTATGCTTAAATTTTTTCACTTGACGATAAATGGATTCCCAGCCTTCTTTTAAGCTTTCCATCAATGCTTCTATCCCCTGTATATCATCTAAAATCGCTTCAAGATATCCTGCAGGTCCGTCCGGTTTTTCGCATAATTTCTTTGCCTCTATCAATATCTCCTTTGCACCGCACAAGTCTAACTGAATCTGCTCAAGCATCATTTGATACCATAAGCCCTTTTGAAAAGAATCGAGATCCATTTGAAAGGCTTCTACATTTTCTCTTAACCACTCATATGGATACGGCTTGCTCTGAATAAAGTCATATAGATTTAAGACCAGCTCTTGGAGCGGAGTATCTTCTCGATTTCCTCCAAACCGTTCTACCAATTCTAAAAAGCCCTCGTCCGCTTCTTTGTACTTTTGCTCGAATAATTCCTCCAATGTTTCCAATTTGAGAATCGCAATCTCCGTTTCATCTCCAATGCGAAAATTGGGATCAATATCGATGAGGTGGAAATGCCTGCGAACGATCTCCATGCAAAATGAATGCAGCGTGCTGATCGTTGCATGGTTAAGGAGATTCAGCTGTTTTCGAACATATTCTTCATTTTCGCTTTTCTTCTCCAACTCCTCTAACAGGGTAGCTCCTATCCTTTCCCGCATCTCCCCTGCTGCTGCATTCGTAAATGTCACAATCAAAAGCCTGTCTACATCGATTCCATCTTTGAGAATCATCTGTTTAATCCGTTCCACCAAAACTGCCGTTTTTCCGGAGCCTGCTGCAGCCGAAACCAGCAAATTGCAGCCCCTGGCTCGAATTGCACTCTCCTGTTCCTTTGTCCACTTCATTCTTTCACCTCCCCTCGGAATGCATCCGAATCCGCTCCATCACTTCTTCATCGCTTAACATTTTTAAATTCCGATAACGATTCCCTTCCAAAATCGTATCAAACTGGCAGATGGGATGATAATCGCAGAAATCGCAGGCTTTCCTTTTTGCAATTTTCACCGGGCGGATGGCAATATTTCCATGAAGCATTTGATGGATCCTTTCTTGAAGAAGGTTGTGAACATGCTCAAGAAGGATTGAAAACTCAACGTCGGTTGCAACAGATGAGCCGCTATAAAATTTATCCTCCTTTCCCAATCCAACAGGAAGAATTTCAGAATGTCCTTCTATTTCGCTGTCAATACACCGGACGATCCGCGTATCCTTCAGTACAAGCCCTTTCATCTTCAGCTCTTTTCTGATTTCTTTTTCAATTTCTTCAATAAGATCTTTTTCTGTTTTGATCATGGGATCATCGATCTTGAAGTAAAAAATTCCAGCAGGCTTTACTTTTTTGGAAGTTTGCCGGCTCTGATAATTCAAAACCGCTTCCAGATAAACCATTAGCTGTATTTTTAACCCATAATAAGCATCCGATAAACGAAAATCCGTATTCCCTGACTTATAATCAATGATCTTCACATATGCATTTTCATCATCTTCCAAAACATCCACCCTATCGATCCTTCCTTCCAAATAAACCGTTTCTCCATCCGGAAGAGCGATTTCTATCGGGGGATATGGTTGTCCAATTCCAAATCGAATTTCATTCCCCAAAAGTTTAAATCCGCCTCTTTGCATATGTTCTGTCAATGTCCATACCGATCGCTTTCCAATTCTCTTTATCCGGTTGATCAAATATCGATATCGATAGGTGCTGAGCAAAACTCCATCCTTGTGCCCAGGTGCTACCTCATCAACGATTTGATCAAAAATCTGTTCACACTGTTCTCTCTCCAAATCATTCCAGATGATATTCTCCGCTTCCAACCTCTTTGCAAACAATTCAATGCAGCGGTGAAAAATTTGTCCCATATCGGGAGCATGAATCTGAAAAACCTCTCGTTGTTTCGGGCCTAAACCGTATTGGATAAAGTGTGCAAAAGGACACCTTGAAAACAACTCCATCCTCGATATGCTTGCCCGGATAGGAGCGGGA
>JAMNXX010000008.1 GCA_023623095.1 Bacillota bacterium
AAAGGGCAGGATGCGATCATCCATTTTAATGGAGCAGAAAATCTTCGGTACAGCTCGAATACCATCCTGCTCAACGGAATGCAGATCGATTTGAAAAGCGCGGATCCGGATCAAGAATATACGATCAAGGTTGATACCGATGTGGATAGCGTCTATGATAAAATCAAATCTTTTGTAGATAAATATAATGAATTGATCGAAAAGCTGAACGGCAAGATTTCTGAAAAGCGATACAGGGATTACCTCCCCCTTACGGCTGAGCAGAAAGAAGCCCTCAAAGAAGATGAGGTCAAGAAGTGGGAGGAAAGGGCGAAAAGCGGGCTTTTGCGCAATGATGAGCTCATTGAACGTATGATGCAAAATATGCGTACAAGCTTATATGAAAAAGTAGAAGGCCTATCGACGAAATATAATCATTTGAGCAGCATTGGGATTACAACCGGGGAATGGAAGGACAAAGGGAAACTCGTTATAGACGAAAGCAAGTTAAAACAAGCGATTTTAGACGATGTAGACGGGGTCGTCAATCTATTATTTGCTCCGTCGGATCCGGAAAATCCTGAACAATCAGGATTGGTCAATCGGCTATATGATCAGATGATAGAAGGAATGAAAGGGATCATCAACAAATCTGGTACCGGGGACAATCAAGAACTGTACCGAAATGTGCAGAGCAATATCCTCGTGGATTTCGTTACCGAAATGGGTTCTATCAGCTATCTGGATAAAGATGTATTCGATATCGAAAAGAGGATTTTCGAGGAAGAAAGGCGCTTGTCCCAGAAAGAGGAAAAGTACTGGAGCAAATTTACAGCGATGGAGAAAGCGCTCAACGAGATGTATTCTCAAAGTTCGTGGCTGATGCAGCAGATGATGAGCTTTTCATAAATATAAAGGAGAGGATGTGCGTGGCACTAAGAAACCCTTATTATGCGTATAATCAATACAAACAGAATGATATTATGCAGGCTTCTCCGGAAGAACTGACGCTGATGTTGTATAACGGAGCCATTAAATTTGTTCATCAGGCGATGAATGCCATCGATAAAAAAGAGATCGAAAATGCCCATACAGCGATCACCAAAGCCGGAGATATCCTTGCTGAGTTGAATGCGACTTTGAATATGGACTATGAAGTTTCAAAAGGATTGCGCTCCTTATATGTATATCTGATGGAGCGGCTTGTCGATGCGAATATCCATAAAAACAAGGAAGTGCTGGAAGAAATTCTTCCCTTTCTAACGGAACTGAGGGATACGTGGAAAGAGGCCATGGCACTTGCCAAAAAGAAATGACGGAGAAGGACGATGAATGAGAAGGAGATTTTAGATGGATTGCTGCAAAAGGCTTCTGAAAAGGAAGAAGCGTTGAAGAAGCTTCTTCAATTAACGATGGCGCAGGAGCATTTCATAAAGGAAAAAGACATGAACCGGCTCAATCAAGCGATAGAGGAGAAGAAGAAGATCATTGAGGAAATTGATTCTATCGATATTGCTTTTCTTTCTTCCTATCAGGCGCTGAAAAAGAAATTAAACGTTCAATCCCTTGAAGAGATCGATCCGAGGCAGTTTCCTCCTCTAAAGGACCTAAAAATTTCGATCCAGCAAATTATGCGTTTGCTTAGGCAGATCGATGCGCTCGATCAAAAAAACCGCAAAGAATTAGAGGAAGATTTTGCAGCGCTCAAAGAAGAGATGAAAGAAGTATTATTTCAAAAGAAGAGCCAAAAAGTTGCTTCCATCTACCGGCAGAAATATGTCGGTGGAGAGGGGGCATTTATCGATAATAAGCGAAAGAAATAAAATCGTTTCCCATGTATAAATTTCCATCCATGTTTTTGGATGGAAATTTTTTTGTATAGAAATGTATTTTTTTAAAAGAAATGCACAGAATAAGAAGAAGATTTAGAGAGGATAACAATAAATGTAGAAAAAATAGTTTTCCACGAAAAGCACACAATCTTATTCACAGAAGAAAGAAAGAAAAAGCAATTATCAACAGAGTTATACACATTATCCACAACACCGGCGGCTCAAAAGCACCGAATTCTGTGGGTAATTTGATTGTCCATGAAATTATTTGTTTTTTGTTTTACAAATATGAAAGATGGGTAAAAATATATCAAATAAGGATATCGGATATTCTTTTTCAGGAAAGTGACAAAGTCTCTTTGAATATGAATAGAACAAAGATAGCTTTTTTTAGGATAAGCTAGGCTTTTTATCATTTATAAATTTGAGAAGAGAAAGGGGGAAGCATATTTCATTGCGAGTCTTCGGATAAGCAGCTCAAAAGGAAACATGGATTATTTGAATATACTTCTGGAGGGAGCTGAAGTGTATGAAGGTGAAGATTAGCGGGAAGAACATTGAAATTACGGAAGCACTGAGGAACGCGATTCAGACGAAGCTGGAGAGGATTGGAAAGTATTTTCAGACAGATACCGAAGCTCAGGTAACATTAAGCGTAGAAAAGAATCGGCAGATCGTAGAGGTGAGTATTCCGGTTAATGGTTCGTTGATTCGGGCAGAAGAGGCGACAGATGATATGTATGCATCCCTTGACAAGGTGTTGGATAAACTAAATAAGCAGATCCAGAAATATAAGACCAAGTTGCAAAGACGCTACAAAGGGAATGCTACGATTCGGTTTGAACAGATTCCCAATATCGATGATGATGAAGAACCAGAAATCAAAATCGTAAAGACGAAGCGGTTCCCGGTAAAACCGATGGCTGCAGAGGAAGCCGTTCTCCAGATGGAAATGATCGGTCACAGCTTTTTTGTGTTTACAAATGCGGTGACGAATGATGTGAATGTGGTATATAAGAGAAAAGATGGAAATTACGGTTTAATTGAACCGACTGTATAGAGCAGGCAGCAGAAGCTGCCTTTTTTTAGTTTGGAAATAATCGATTCAAAAAAAAGGAAAAGGATAGATAGTATCGAAACTATAATGGAAAATATCGAAGCGGTATCAACTGAAGAAGATGATGGAGGTGACCCTTTTGTTTGGAGAAGGGATTATCATTGGATTGCTTTTGGGAAAATTAAATGGGGGTCGATTGAGAAATTTAGAGCGTCTATCTATCCGGGCATGGCCGCTGATCCTTTCGGCTTTTGTGCTTCAGATTTATCCGATATTTTTCGGCAAAGACAGCCTTTATCAAGGATTTCAGCTTTATTCTTATGCAATTTCCTATTTGTTGCTGATTATCTGCGTCGTACTGAATTTGAATCAGAAGGGGGTTTGGCTGATCCTCGTGGGGTTATTGATGAATGCCGCAGTTGTTTTTCTGAATCAGATGCGGATGCCCATATCATTTTCCGGATTGGAGATGGCAGGCCTGCAGGAAATGATGCAGAACATCCAAAAAGGGGAGATCCTGTATTATATTCCCTTAGACAGTGCAAAAAATTGGACAAAGATTTTAGGGAAATATATCGTAATTCCAAAGCCTTATCCCTTTGCAAAAGTGGTGAGCATTGGAGATCTGTTGATGACGGTGGGGCTTGTTTTGTGGATAAGAGGGAAAATGATGCGAAGCATATTTTCCCAGAAAGCGGAGATGCTTCGGTTTAAATATAAAAGATGATTTTTTTGCAGCCTTTTGAATTTTTCGGTAAGGAAGATTTGCTTTCACCTTTGATGGATTATGTTATAATAAAGGAAAACTTTATCGAAACAGTTTTTTCATTCTTGCACGAGTTAGAGGAGATGATTCAATATGGGTTTGATGGAGAAGATATTTGGAAGTTTTAACGATCGAGAGGTAAAGAGGTTATTTAAAACGGTGCACAAGATAGAGGCGCTTGAGGAGGAATATAAAAAATTAAGCGATGAAGCGCTTCAGGCAAAGACGCAGGAGTTTCGAAAGGCGCTTCATGACGGCAAGAGGATGGATGATATTTTGCCGGAAGCTTTTGCAGCGGTCAGGGAGGCTGCATGGAGGACGCTGGGGATGCGTCATTTTCCTGTGCAATTGTTGGGAGGCATTGTGCTTCATCAGGGGCGGATTGCCGAGATGAAGACAGGAGAGGGAAAAACGCTGGTGGCAACGCTGCCGGCTTATCTGAATGCCTTGGAAGGAAAAGGTGTTCATATTGTGACGGTCAATGATTATTTGGCGAAGCGCGATATGGAGTGGATGGGCAAAATCTATCATTTCTTGGGGTTGTCTGTGGGCTGTGTGATCCACGGGATCAGCCAAGAAGAACGAATTCAGGCATATCAGGCAGATATTACCTATGGAACAAATAATGAATTTGGATTTGACTATCTGCGGGATAATATGGTTTTGTATCAGGAGGACAGGGTGCAGAGGGAGCTTCATTATGCCATCGTGGATGAGGTTGACAGCATCTTGATCGATGAAGCGAGGACACCGCTGATTATCTCCGGTGCCGGAGAAAAGTCAACCCAGATGTACCAGATCGTCGATCAATTTGTCCGGACGCTGAAGGCGGAAGCCGATTATTCGGTGGATGAAAAAGCACATACCGCTGTCCTGACGGATGAGGGGATCAGAAAAGCAGAATCCTTTTTCCATGTAGAAAATCTGGCCGATCCGCAAAATATGGAGTTGTCTCATCATATCAATCAGGCTTTGAAGGCGCATACGCTAATGGTTTTGGATCGGGATTATGTTATCAAAGACGGAGAAATCGTCATTGTGGATGAATTTACAGGCCGCCTGATGTTTGGAAGGCGTTATAGCGATGGGTTGCATCAGGCCATTGAAGCGAAAGAAGCATTGGAGGTGCAGCGGGAGTCTCAGACATTGGCCACCATTACCCTCCAGAATTATTTCCGGATGTATAAGAAATTGGCCGGTATGACCGGTACCGCAAAAACGGAAGAAGATGAATTTAAGCATATTTATAATATGGATGTGGTTGTGATTCCTACCAATAAGCCGATTCGGAGAGTCGATCTTCCGGATTCGATCTACAAGACGGAGGCAGGCAAATTTAAAGCTGTCGTCAATGAGATAGAGGAAAGGCATCAAAAGGGGCAGCCGGTTTTAGTAGGGACGATTTCGATAGAGCGATCCGAGCTTCTCAGCCAAATGTTGAAAAGGCGGGGCATCCCCCATGAAGTGCTCAATGCGAAACACCATGAGCGGGAAGCGGAAATCGTTGCAGATGCAGGGCGGCTGGGCGCTGTGACTATCGCTACCAACATGGCCGGCCGGGGGACAGATATCGTATTGGGGGGAAATCCTGAGTTTGCTGCCAAAAGAGAGATGAAAAAGAAAGGGTACAGCGACGAAGTGATTCAGGCGGTAACCGGAATCAATCCGATAGAAGACCCTGAGATCATGGAAGCGAGAAAGGTATACCAGGAGATTTATCAGAAAATTAAAGAACAGACGGATGCGGAACATGCGAAAGTCGTTGAATTAGGGGGGCTTCATATTATCGGTACGGAAAGGCATGAAGCGCGCCGGATCGACAATCAGTTAAGAGGCCGTTCCGGGCGTCAAGGCGATCCCGGTTCTTCCCAGTTTTTTATATCTTTGGAAGATGATTTGATGCGCCTGTTTGGAGGCGAACGCATCAAAGGATTTGTAGAAAAGCTGGGTATGGAGGATGATGAACCGATTGAAGCGTCCTTGTTGACCAAATCCATCGAGAATGCGCAAAAACGGGTGGAAGGACGGAATTTTGCTATCCGAAAGCATGTCCTTCAGTTTGATGATGTGATGAATAAACAGAGAGAGGTCATCTATGCAGAGCGTAGAAGGGTGCTGGAAGGAGAGGATCTCCGGGATCACATCTTTGCAATGATTCGGGATCTGATTGCGAGGGTATGCGAGGCTTATGCCGGGGAATCGGATTATCCGGAAGAATGGGATTTAAAAGGGATCGAAAATGCGCTTCATCCGATCTTTTTGCCGAAAGATAAAATTGATTTCAGCGATCTGGAGGAATTAACGAAGGATGGATTCCAGGAAAGGATTTTTGAGATCGCGGAGGAATTGTATACCCAAAAAGAAGAGGAGCTCGGGGAAGAGCGGATGCGCGAATTGGAGCGCGTTATCCTGCTTCGCGTCGTTGATTCCAAATGGATGGATCATATCGATGCGATGGATCAGCTGCGTCAAGGGATTGGGCTGCGCGCGATTGGACAGGAAGACCCGGTTCGGGCTTATCAAATAGAAGGATATGATATGTTTGAAGAGATGATCCGGAGCATACAGGAAGACACCATCCGGCATCTGTTCCATGTAACAGTGGAAACAGATACCCAAAGAAAGCAGGTCATCAAGGTGACGCAGACAAGCGGCGGGGAGCCGGAGCCTCAAAAACCTGTTGTAAAGAAGAAAACGGTAGGGCGGAATGATCCTTGTCCGTGCGGAAGCGGGAAGAAATACAAGAAATGTTGTATGGAGAAAGAGCAGCAAAATTTTAAAGAGACAGGAAACGATTAGAAAGGTTGTGTGAAGATGGTCTTGCTGGAGCAGTTAAAATATGAACTGAGCAGATGGGAGGAACCTTTGAGAGAGTTAAGGGCCTCTCTTTGACATCGATTTGCTCAAATCGAAAGCAGAAGAACTCGATAAAAAGACGATGGAACCCGGATTCTGGGATGATCCGCAAAATGCGCAGCGGATCTTACAGCAGGCAAAACAGATTAAAGGGAAGATCCAGCGGTATGAGGATGTTTATCAAAAATATGAAGAGTTAAATTTCTTTTTGGAGATGGCGATAGAAGAGGGAGATGCATCGGTAGAGCAGGAAATCCTTGAGGGGCTCAAGCAGTTGGAGGAAGCAGTGGAGGAATTAAAGGTGGAGACGCTGCTGTCCGGAGAATATGATCGGAACAATGCCATCCTTTCGATCCATGCAGGGGCGGGGGGACTGGATGCACAAGATTGGGCAGAGATGCTCCTGCGCATGTATACCCGGTGGGCGGAAAGGAAAGGATACAAGATTCGGATGCTGGATCTGCTCAAAGATGCAGAAGCAGGAATTAAGAGCGTCACGTTTTTGGTAGAAGGAGAGAATGCATACGGTTATCTGAAAAATGAAAAAGGGGTTCACCGCATTGTCCGGATTTCTCCTTTTGATTCATCCGGAAAGCGGCATACTTCCTTTGCTTCTTTAGATGTGATGCCTGAGTTGGATGAGGATATCGAAATCGATATCAATCCGGATGATCTGCGGATCGATACGTATCGATCCAGCGGTGCCGGCGGGCAGCATGTCAACAAAACGGATTCGGCTGTCCGGATTACACACATTCCTACAGGGATTGTGGTGCAATGCCAGAATGAGCGCTCACAGCACAGCAACAAAGAGACGGCGATGAAGATGCTGATGGCGAAGTTGCTGGATTTGAAAGAGCAGGAGCAAAAAGAAAAAATTGAAGACTTAAAGGGTGATTACAGTCAGATCGCATGGGGGAACCAAATCCGCTCCTATGTATTCCATCCCTACAGCCTCGTCAAAGATCATCGAACCAATGTGGAAGTGGGAAATGTGCAGGCGGTGATGGATGGGGATATTGATGCATTTATCAATGCCAAATTGACTATGAAAGAAAAAACGGATGGAAAATAAAATGACATTCGTGCGAAAGGCAAATAGAAGGGGAGAATAGAGTGACAATTCGAATTGTTTTGTTTGATCTGGATGGGACGCTTTTAGATACAAATGAATTGATTATTGAATCGTTTCAATATACATCTCAAAAATATTTTAAAAGAGAGATGCCGCGTGAGCGAATCATCAAGAGCTTTGGGGAAATTTTGCAAAAAACGATGGAACAGGAATTTGGCGCCCATGCGGAAGAAGCGCTGAAAACCTATCGGGACTATCAAAGAGAAAAATTTTATGAATATATTACGATCCATTCCGGAGTCAGGGAGAGCCTTCAAAAACTGCAGGAAAAAGGCTATAGGATGGGCGTGGTCACTTCCCGCTTGAAGCGGTCTGCTCTGGATGGGCTGAAGCATTTTGACATTTACCGTTATTTTGAATGCGTGATCAGTGCCGATGATACGGATCGGCACAAACCCGATCCGAAGCCGGTATTTATGGCTTTGGAGAAGATGGGCGGGAAACCGGAAGAGGCTGTATTGATAGGGGACAGTCCCTTTGATATTTTATGCGGAAAAAACGCAGGAATCTTGTCGGTAGCGGCAGGTTGGAGCGCTCTTCCCAGAGAGCTGTATATGCAGCATGAGCCGGATTATGTGGTGGAGAGCATGGAAGAATTTGTAGCGCTTTTGGAAAGGCTGAATGGGCAGGGGGGAGAAAAATGCTTTTGATACAGGGCGGACATGTTTTGACGATGGAAGGAGAGAGCTACCCGAAAGGAGATATATGGATTAAAGACGGGAAGATCGAAGGGGTAGGGGAAGCGTTGCCTGTCCCGGAGGGGGCAAGGGTGATCGATGCTTCCGGTAAGTTTGTCCTTCCCGGAATGATCGATGGGCATTGCCATTTGGGGATGTGGGAAGACGGAATCGGTTTTGAGGGAGCAGATGGAAATGAAGTGTCTGCACCGATTATGCCCCATCTTCGGGCGATCGACGGCCTGAATCCGATGGATCGGAGTTTTCGGGAAGCCTATGAGGGAGGCATCACGGCTGTAGCCACAGGACCCGGGAGCGCCAATGTGATCGGAGGCCAATTTGCGGCGATCAAAACTTATGGAAAGCGGATCGATGATATGATCATCAAAGCGCCCCTTGCGATGAAGTGTGCTTTTGGTGAAAATCCAAAGCGGATCTATAAGGAGAAAAAGCAGTCTCCAAATACCCGGATGGCCACGGCGGCACTGCTTCGGGAAGCGCTGTATAAAGCAAAGGAATATGATGAGAAATTGAAAAGGGCAGAAGGGGATCCTTCTAAAAAACCTGCCTATGATATGAAGCTGGAGGCGCTTCTGCCGGTGGTTCGAGGAGAGCTGCCGATGAAAATGCATGTCCACCGGACGGATGATATTTTTACAGCGATACGGATCGCAAAAGAATTTGATATTCAAATTACGCTGGAACACTGTACGGAGGGACATTTGATTGCAGAATTTCTCAAAGAAGAAAATTTCCCTGCCATCGTAGGTCCCAGTCTTACGGAACGATCGAAATTTGAGCTGAGAAATCTTAGCTTTGAGACAGCGGGAATCCTGGCAAATGCAGGTATCAAGATTGCCATCATGACGGATCATCCGGTGATCCCACTGCAGTATCTGCCGATTTGCGCAGCGCTTGCTGCAAAGGCAGGAATGCCTGAAGAAGAGGCCCTCAAAGGGATCACGATTTATCCGGCCGAAATACTGGGTCTGAGCGATCGGATCGGGAGCATCCGGAAAGGAAAGGACGCCGATATCGTCATATGGGACGGACATCCTTTTTCACTGCAATCTGAGGTTGCATATACGATTATAGACGGGCATATTGTTTATGAAAGAGAATAAACCGTAGCAGAAGCGGTTTGTCAGACAAAGGGGCAATCGGAATGGGTGAGATACCTGCAAAAGTCATTATATTCGGATTTATCCCGGAAACATTTTTGATGGTATGGGTCGGCCTGCAGCTTTTAAAAAAGAAAACATCTTTTATTAGGCTTGCTGCGATCACGATTTTGCAAGGGATCAGCATTTATTATTTCAGAAAATATTTTGGTTTTGGAGAGGTTGTATTTTTACAGCTGGCATCCCTTATCCTATATACCCGGTTGATTGCAGGGGTGCGCTGGTTGGTGGCCGTATTGGCTGTGGTTCTGTCGAATGTGATCGTCATTTTGATCGAGGGTTGTTTTTTGATATTGCTTCACGGCGTTGATCCAGTATATATCTGGTGGTCCGATTGGGTAGGGGTTTTGATTTTTATTCCTTATGATCTGTGCCTGCTGGGCATCCTCTATATCTGCAAAAAACGGGGGATATCCCTGCTTGATGAGTTTCAATGGCTGGGTCATTGGATTCAATAATGCCGCAGGGACGATGAAAAGTAGGGGTTGAAAAAACAGGAGCGTTCCTGTATAATGAAATTGTAAAAATTCATATTAAAAAAAGCAATCTTCGGGGCAGGGTGAAATTCCCTACCGGCGGTATAGTCCGCGAGCAGCTTCGGTTGCCGAATCGGTGAAATTCCGATACCGACAGTAAAGTCTGGATGGGAGAAGAGAGCATACGCATCGGTTTTTGGTGCATTCATTGTGAATGCCTATTGCGAATGTGTACCTACTGCGCCTGGAGGATCTGCTTCAGGCGTTTTTATTTTCTAGGATGAACGATGAGGATTGCTTTGAACATTGAGGAGGAATAAAAATTGGAAAACAGAACGAATGCGGCACAGAGATTTTCATTGGATTTTGGAGTCGTCCGTTCCGTAAACGGGATGACGAAGATAGCGATCCTATCTGTAATTGCTTATGTAATCATGTTTTTTGAAACACCGATATTTTTCTTTCCGCCTTTTCTTCAAATGGATTTCAGCGATTTGCCGGCACTTTTGGGTGGATTGGCCATGGGCCCTGCGGCGGGAATTCTCATTCAGCTGGTGAAGAATTTGCTTCATTTTGTAACCAAATCGGCGACGGGGGGAGCAGGAGAGCTGGCAAACTTTATCGTGGGAGTTGCATTGATTCTGCCTGCAACCATCGCATATAAGCGAAAAAGGACAAAGAGGACAGCGATGATCGGGATGGCTGTCGGGGTTGTCTTGATGGCGGTCGTTGCCGGTATCGCCAATTATTTTGTGCTGATTCCTTTCTATGCGAGATTTATGCCGCTGGAGCAGATCATCGCAATGAGCAATGCGGTCAATTCCATCATCGTCGATAAATTTACATTGGTTCTATATGGAGTGCTTCCGTTTAATCTGCTGAAGGGGATTATCGTCATGATTTTGACCGGTCTTCTGTATAAAAAACTCTCTCCTATATTAAAGGTCAAATAGGATAATATTTTCTTTTGATATTGAATCCGGATGTCTAAACAAGGGGCAAAGATAAAGGCTTTGCCCCTTGCAGTATTTTGAGGGAGAATATATAATAATCGTATAATTTTGGAGAGGCAGGGGTGTCAGAGATTGTGTTGGTACTGAAAAGCAAAAGCGAACGGGAAACGTACGAGATCGGATATCAGATCGGGACTTTGCTCGATAGAGGAGATATCGTTTGTCTTACGGGAGATTTGGGAGCAGGCAAGACCGTTTTGGCAAAAGGAATCGCCCGGGGTCTCGGGGTCAAAGAGGATGTGACAAGCCCTACATTTACATTGATTCATGAATATATGGGAAGGATTCCTCTCTATCATTTTGATGTATACCGCATCGGCTCGATAGAGGAGATGGAAGACTTAGGGTATGAAGAATATTTTTACGGTTCCGGTGCATGCATTGTAGAATGGGCATCTCGGATCCGGGAGCTGATTCCGGAGGATCATTTATGGATAGAAATCCGGACGAAAGGAGAGCATGAAAGAGAGATTCGATTGGGCGGGACGGCGGATCGCTTTCTGCAGGCAATGAAGGAGTGGAAGAGAAAATGATGGTTTTAGCGATGGATACATCATCGACGGTAGCGACAGTAGCCCTGATGGATGAGAATAAATTGATAGGGGAATATACGATCAACCACAAACGGACCCATTCTCAAAAGCTCATGCCTTTGATAGCGGCGCTTTTGGAAGATTGTGAGGTCAAAATGGAACAAATTGAAGTCATTGCGGTGGCGGAAGGACCCGGTTCTTTTACGGGGCTGCGGATCGGTGCTGCAACTGCAAAAGGATTGGCACATGCGATGGATATTCCGGTGGTGGGGATCAGCACGCTGGATGCCCTTGCGTTTCATCTTCCTTTCTGTCAGGGGCTTATCTGCCCGATACTGGATGCCCGCCGAAATCAGGTATATACCGCGATATACAAATGGGTTGGGGGAGAGCTGCATGCCGTATTTCCTCCTACGGCGATTTCTATCGAAGAGCTTGTAGAGGAATTGCTGGAGAGAACGGAAGATGTGGTATTTTTAGGGGATGGCGTAGAAAGGAACAAAGAATTTTTAGAAGAATCATTAAAAAGGAGAGTTCGATTTGCTCCTCTAAGCGTAAAAATGCCCAATGCGGCATCGATAGCGGAATTGGCACTGCAGAAAGCAAAGAGAGGGGAACTGCAGCATTTTTATGATTTTGCACCTATGTACTTGCGTAAATCGGAAGCAGAAAGGCAGTATGAGACAAAATCTAAAAGATGTGAGCGTGAAGAATGTGGAAGATGTGAAGATTCGGAGAATGGCTAAAGAAGATATCGACGCGGTGATGGAAATTGAAAGAGATTGTTTTACGGTTCCTTGGAGCAGGAATGCATTTTTAATGGAGATCGAGGAAAATAAGTTTGCACGCTATGTGGTGGCAGAAAAAGACGGATGGATTGTGGGTTATGGCGGGATGTGGTTGGTGATCGATGAGGCGCATATTACGAATATCGCCGTTCGTTCTGCTTATCGGAGGCAGGGGTTTGGCAGAAAAATCCTTTCTGAAATGATACGGGTTGCTGAGGAAGAAGGGATTTTAAGGATGACGCTGGAAGTAAGAAGATCAAATGATGCAGCACAGAGGCTGTATCAGGAATTTGGGTTCCGGTTTTGCGGGGTTCGCCCAGGCTATTATCAGGATGATCATGAGGATGCGCTGATCATGTGGCGCGAAAATTCGTTGTAACCGAAACCGACTGCATTGAAAATATGGCCATCGATGCAAAAAGCATACTTTCGCACGAAATTACAGATACTATCATTTTAGAGAACGGATCAAAAAACGATCAAAGGAGGAGTCCTATGGCCAGCAGAGAACAGTTGCGAGCGGTGGCGCAAAATTGCAATGCATTTCGAAGCAGGGAGGAACAAGGGATCCGAGCTTCTATGGGAGCGGAAGAGATTACATGTGAAAATTGCATTCATTTTACCGAAGATAGGCGGTGCGATATTGATCTTGTGGATGAGATCTTGATCCGCATCACGGATGATGTTTAAAATCTCCTGCTTTGCAGTGGATTCCCAGAGAAAGAAATCCGCTGAAATAAAAAGCCCCTTCAATTTTTTGTTGGAGGGGCTTTTCGTTTTGTCGATCTGAATCCGATACGAGAAATCCCCCTTTTTTGAAAGATTATGCTGTTCCATTATTTTGCGGATCTCATACCGGTTTTGGTAGGTCGGAATGACGACGGTTTTTCTCATTGAAATCCTCCTCTATGTTCGATTCAGTATTTTTTATTGCTTGCGCATAGAGCTTTTCTAATGCATCGATGTTTTTTTTCCATGAAAAATTTTCTGCAGCATATTGGGATGCTTTTTTCTACGAAGCAATTTGTCTTCTCTTTTCAGTTCTTCTTGGATTGCTTCGCTGAGCGCCAGAGCATCATCTACGTCTACAAGTTTTCCTACATCAGGATGGATAAAATCCACCAATCCTCCTTGGTTTGTCCCAACAACAGGGGTGCCGCAGGCAAGGGCTTCTATGGCCACAAGCCCGAAAGGCTCTACTCGGGATGGGACCACATGAACGTCTGCAATATTGTAGATGTCTGCGAGGCTTTTTTGAGAAACATGTCCCAAGAAAAAGACATTTTGAAGGGATAGTGAGTTTTTCAGCTGATTCAATTCATCATAGAGTTCACTGTTTCCAACGATCAATGTTGTAACTTCGCCGGGAAAGTTGTTTTCATATATTTTCGCTGCTTTTAACAGCACATCAACCCCTTTGAAGTGGATCAGTTTTCCGGCAAAGGATACGATATATTTTGGAACGCTGTCGATGCCAAATTTTTTTAAGACCCCTTTCTTCGAAATTTCCATCGGCTGGAAGAGGGCTTCATCGTATCCGTTTAAGATGAGCTCCCTTGCTGTATCTTCGATGCCGTAGAGGTTTTTTACTTCTTTATCTACTTGTTTGAAAATGGTGATGACTTTTTTTGCTCCTTCTAATGCGTAGGGATGGTAGCGGGGCTCTCTTTTGAATCCCTTTAAATCTGTCCCATGAGCTGTGACAACGTATGGAATATCGGTTTGGCTTGTAGCATACGGCGTGATCCAAAAAGGAACCCGTCCTGTCATTACGAATGTTTGGGAATAAAGAAGTGTGCGGATAGATTTAGAAGAAATTCCCATTTTAGAAAGTTGATGTAATGTAAATGCAGCGTGATTGATCTTGATGGGGAAAACCTGTACTCTTTTTTTGAGGGACTCCAGCAGTTTCCAGTTTAAAAAATCAGAATAGGCGATGACAACGCTGTAAATTTCATGTCCGTATTTTTGAGCGTTGTCCAGAAATTGTTCGATAGGCTCTAAGGTATCGAATTTTCTGGTAACCATGCCGAATGAGATTTTCATCGATTCGCCTCCTCGTATTATGCCTTTAATCGGCACGTTTGCCTGATGAGCTTCTGCGCAAGGAACAAATTGACAGCCCGGGTTTTTGAAATATTTAATAGATTCTGAATATATATGCCCGATTCGTTGATCAAACTAACATCAATGGTGAGGATTGGGGGAAAAGGAAGGTTTCGGTCGATCAATATCGTTGTATGAGACAGAAAAAGATTTGTTTTGCTATTTAAAATGCATTTGGATATAATAGTAAAGTAATTGTAACATTGTAAGAATCATTTTGGCTGAAGGAGATGGGGTTGGCCGGATTGAAAAATATATTTGCAGAGAAGCAGAACAGATGAGGTGAATCAATTGAAAACATTACTGCCGCCTAAAAACGGGCGAGATTATCGGACGCTTGCAATCGAAACGAGCTGTGATGAAACGTCTGCAGCTGTCTTGAAAAATGGAAGGGAAATTTTATCCAATGTGATCTCTTCTCAAATCGATGTCCACAAAAAATTTGGAGGCGTTGTCCCGGAGGTGGCATCGCGAAAACATATCGAAAATATCAATATTGTGATTCAGGAAGCGCTGGATGAAGCGGAGATAACCATGGATCAAATCGATCATATTGGGGTGACCTATGGACCGGGATTGGTCGGAGCGCTTCTCGTAGGGTTGTCTGCGGCAAAAGCGATGGCCTATGCTCTGGATATCCCGCTGATCGGCGTAAACCATATTGAGGGACATATTTGTGCAAATTATATTGCCCATCCGGATTTGAAACCTCCTTTTTTGTGTTTGATTGTATCAGGAGGACACACCTATCTGGCACATGTGAATGATTATGGAGAATATGAGATGATGGGAAAAACAAGGGATGACGCTGTTGGGGAGGCCTTTGATAAAGTAGCCCGGGCATTGGGTTTAGGCTATCCGGGCGGACCGTTGATCGATAAGATAGCAAAAGAAGGAAATCCGGAAGCGGTTGATTTTCCCCGCGTATATTTGGAACCGGATACCTTTGATTTCAGCATGAGCGGGCTGAAGTCTGCGGTTTTGAACTATCTCAATTCCCAGAAGCAGAGAGGAGCTTCTATCCGGGTGGAGGATGTGGCTGCGAGCTTTCAGCAGGCTGTGATTGAAGTATTGGTGAACAAAACACTGCATGCGGCTCGAAAAAAAGAAGCCCATACGATCGTTTTGGCCGGAGGGGTTGCGGCAAACAGCGCACTGCGGATGCAGCTTGAACGAGAGGGAAAAAAAGAGGGAATTGCCGTCAAATATCCTCCGCTGATATTATGTACGGATAATGCAGCGATGATCGGCTGCGCTGCGTATTATCGCTATCAACAGGGAAAGGTTTCGGATCTTTATTTGAATGCGATACCGGATTTAAAATTGGGGTAAAAAGATATTTTTTGTGAATGAAATTGTGGATAATGTGGAAAACATTCCAGGGCGAGAAAGTTGCTGAAAAAGATTGTGGACAAGATTTATATAAAGTTGTGGAAAGACTGTGGGGAAAATCTATATAAAAAATGTAGTTTGGAAAAAAACCAAACTACATTTTTTCTTCTACATAATGAACGATATCGCCCAAATTTTTAAATTCTTCAGCATCTTCATCAGGGATCTCTATATCAAATTCGTCTTCAATGGCCATGATGATTTCAACAGCATCAAGAGAATCTGCTTCCAAGTCATTCATAAGGGATGTTTCCATGGAGATCTCTGTGTCCTCATCCAATCCCAATTGCTCGATAATAATCCCTTTTATTTTTTCAAAAACCATGTGCACAATACCTCCTATAATTATGTATTTTGATATTCATGATCCATGTTTTGCTTTTCATCGTAGTTATTTTACCATATCTATATAGAAAATACTACAGAAAATAAAGTTTTCAAAAGTTTTTTCTTTATTCTAAATAGGTTTCCCAAATCTGATAAAGTTTTTGCAGTTCTTCTTTTAATAGATTGGATTCTTCGTGGATTTTTTTGCTTTTTTCCGGATTTGTATATACTTCCGGCAGGCACATCTGATGATTAAGGGATTGGATTTTTTCTTCCAGCGAGTTGATGCGCTTTTCAATATCCTCTTGTTCCTTTTTTGCTTTTCGTGCCTGCAGAAGGGTTTCCCTTTCTTTTTTTCGTTCATACCGGATTTGGGTTTTTGTCTTTTGCTCTTCAGGCTCTTCTTTGGCCATTTCTTCAAGTTCTTTTTTCTTTTCTTCATAATATTGATAATTTCCCAGATACGTTTCGATTCCTTCGGAAGAGAGCACCAATGTTTTATCGGTAAATTTATTTAGGAAATAGCGGTCATGAGAAACAGCGAGCACGGTGCCTTCATAGCGAAGCAGTGCATCTTCCAGAATTTCTTTTGAGTCCATATCCAAATGGTTTGTTGGCTCATCCATGATTAGAAAATTCGCTTTGGACAATATCAGTTTCAGCAATGCTAGCCTGCTTTTTTCGCCTCCGCTTAATGAGGAAACTTTTTTAAATACATCATCTCCTTGAAATAAAAAGGAGCCGAGCAATGTTCGCACCTGGGTTTGTGTCATGTGAATGTTTTGAGACCAGATTTCCTCAATGACGGTATTGTTTTCATTCAAATGTTGCTGTTCTTGATCGTAATAGCCGATTTGGACATTGTGGCCAAATTGAATGGTTCCCTCATCGGGAGCGATTTGTTCAAGAAGGATTTTTAGAATCGTTGTTTTTCCGATTCCGTTAGGGCCGATTAATGCTACTTTTTCTCCTCTGTAAATTTGGAAACTGACATTTTGAAACAAAGGGAAATCCGAAAAAGATTTCGAAAGTTCCTTGACCATGAGCACATCTTCGCCGCTTTTGATTTGCGTTTCAAAACGGATGGCAGTTGTCTTATTTGAGAAAAAAGGTTTTTCGATAGAGGCCATGCGTTCTAT
>JAMNXX010000329.1 GCA_023623095.1 Bacillota bacterium
ATGAAGAAGAAGTGAGAGAAAAACTATCTTCTAGAAATATAGGATTGGTAAAGATAAAGAAATGGATTGACAAAAAGCAGTCGGATGCGATTCGAGAAGCAAAATTAGAGGGAATATGGATTGCGGAGGATAATAAACGATATTATCCTTTTGGAAATTTTGCTGCGCATATTTTGGGGCATACGACTGATGATAATAGAGGGCTTGTAGGGATCGAATTGGAATATGATAAATATTTAAGCGGTCTTCCGGGAAGGTGGATCAAAAACACGGATGCTGCCGGAAGACAACTTCCATATGGGGTAGAAAAATATTTTGAGGCTGAAAATGGTTTAAATGTTGTGCTGACGATCGATGAAGTGATTCAACATTTTGTGGAAAAGGCAATTCAAGATACATTGGCAGAAACGAAAGCGAAACGTGTTTTTGGGATTGTAATGGAACCCGAAACCGGAGATATTTTGGCGATGGCGATCAAGCCGGATTATGATCCAAATCAGCCGAGGATTCCTTTAGATGAAAATCAGCGAAGAGAGTATGAAATAGCAGATACAGAAGGGAAACAGAAAATTTGGAACGAGATGTGGAGAAATCCAATTATTAGCGATACATATGAGCCAGGCTCAACGTTTAAATTGGTAACAGCTGCCGCGGGATTAGAAGAGGGAGTTGTAGAAGCCGATTCCCCATTCCATTGTTCTGGACACATTACTGTATCCGGTCAGCGTTTAAGATGCTGGAGATATTACAATCCCCATGGAGCGCAAACATTTACGCAAGCAATGCAGAATTCCTGCAATCCAGTATTTATAGAGGTCGGGCAGAGGTTGGGCATTGATAAGTATTACAAATATATTGATTCTTTAGGCTTTAGCAAACCTACAGGGGTTGATCTGCCGGGAGAAGGGAAGGCAATCATACAAAACAAGGCTAATGTAGGACCGGTAGAGCTTTCTACGATTTCTTACGGACATGGGATTTCAGTTACGCCTCTTCAGCTAATCAATGCAATATCTGCTATTGGGAATGATGGAAAATTAATGAAACCGCGAATTGTGAAAGAGTTGATAGATGATTCAGGAAATGTGATTCATCGCTACGAACCGAAAATGATCCGCCAGGCTGTATCGGAGAAAACAGCAAAAGAGTTAAGGGAGATGATGGAAACCGTAGTTGTAGAAGGTTCAGGGAAAAGCGCCTACATACCTGGTTATCGAATTGGTGGGAAAACAGGGACTGCAGATAAAATTGAAGATGGGAGATATGCTGCAGGGAAAGTTTATTCATCATTTATCGCATTAGCTCCCATTGATGATCCAAAGCTTGCCGTGTTGATCGTGGTTGATGAGCCGCAAGGCGTTCATTTTGGAAGCTTGACTGCAGCTCCGGCTGCTCATCAAATTTTACAGGATACGTTGCGCTACTTAGATGTTGAACCGAAATTTAGTGAAGAAGAAGCAGAAGAATACCAAAAGAAAGAAGTTACTGTACCAGAGGTTAGGAGCAAATCGTTGAAAGAAGCAGCACAAATTTTATCTGAACAAAATCTAAAATACGAGACGGAACCGGTAAATGTTGAAAATCCTGATATGGTTGTTATCGACCAATTTCCAAAGCCAGGAGGGAAAATTTCTGAGCAGTCTGTAATTATTCTATACCTTCGAAAATAAATAAAATTAGTTGCATGATATAAAATAAAAAAAAGAAAAATCTATGCTATAATAAGAAATGGGATGAAAAACAGAAAGGCAACTTAAATCAACATTTACGAATGGTTTAAGTTGCCTTTTCATGAGTTTTGTTTACGAACAATAGGGATAGGCAATAATTTTATCAGGATATTAATTTCGTTGAGCAAGGGGAGAACGGTATGAAGTTGAGAGAATTAATCGAAGGTTTAGAGACGGTCGATGTAGGAGGCAATTTGGATATCGATATCAAAGGGATTGCATATGATTCAAGGGAAATAAAAGCAGGCGATATTTTTGTATGTATTCAGGGATTTTATACGGATGGTCATATCTATGCGCAAAAGGCTATCGAACAGGGTGCTTTGGCTTTAATCGTTGAAAAAGATATCGAAGCGCCTGAGGACATTGCCGTTATTCGGGTGTCAAATAGCAGAAAAGCATTGGCAAAAATAGCAGCAAATTTTTATGGGAATCCGACTCAAAACATGAATGTTATCGGGATTACCGGGACAAATGGAAAGACGACCATAACCCATTTGCTTCAAAATATCTTTGAATCAATTGGGGTTCACTGCGGTTTGATTGGAACGATTGCCTGTAAAATTTTAGGAAAGACATATCCTGTTAGGAATACAACACCTGAATCTTTGGAGCTACAGAAATTATTTCGAAAGATGGTCGATCAAGGAGTACATACATGCGCAATGGAAGTCTCATCTCACGCTTTAGAAATGAACAGGGTTGATGAGATTCAATATCGTATTGGTGTATTTACAAATTTGACAAGGGATCATCTCGATTTTCATGAAAATCTTGAAAATTATAGAAATGCGAAAAAAAAGTTATTTTATAAAACAACTTCAGCGAATATTATCAACGTCGATGATGAAAACGGAAAAGAAATTGTAAAAGAGATAAAAGATCTTCCGGTTCCCCTTTTTACATATGGAATCCATGAGCGTTCCGATATTTATGCAAAAAATATTCGTGTTTTTTTAAAAGGAACAGAATTTACATTGGTAACACCTGAATTTGAAGGGGATATATTCTTTCGTACACCTGGTTTGTTTTCTGTATATAATTGTTTGGCAGCGGCAGCGGTTGCTTTTGTACTGGGTTATTCATTCGAGTCTATCAAAAAAGGACTCGAATCAGTAGATGGCGTTCCAGGGCGCTTTGAACTGATTCCTGGAACGGGGGATCATACCATCATTGTTGATTATGCCCATACACCGGATGCTTTGGAAAATGTTCTGAAGGCGGTTCGAGAGTTTGCTCAAGGAAAGGTGATTACCGTTTTTGGTTGTGGGGGAGACAGAGATAAAACAAAAAGACCAATCATGGGAAGAATTGCAGGAGAGCTTTCGGATTATTGTATCATTACCAGTGATAACCCAAGAACGGAAGATCCGATTATGATTATGAATGAGATTGAATTAGGAATAAAAGATACGGTTTGTAAATATAAAATGATAGAGGATAGAAAAGATGCGATTCGAGAAGCGGTATACATGAGCGCTCCGGAGGATGTGGTCTTGATCGCAGGAAAGGGACATGAAACGTATCAAATTTTAGGGAACAATGTGATTGACTTTGACGATCGGAAGGTGGCAGAAGAAATGTTCAGGAGGAAGTATAAAAATGAGACTAACGATTGAAGAGATTATTCATGCAACAAAAGGGGAATTGCTCACAGGAAAGCGTGAACAATGGATTACAGGAGTTTCAACGGATTCGAGGAATATAAATGCTGATGAATTGTTTGTCCCTCTAAAAGGAGATCGATTTGATGGGCACGATTATATTGAAAATGCAATTCATGCAGGGGCTGCTGCCTCTTTGCTCAAGCAATCTGAGGCATCGGTTGTATCCATTGCAGAGAAAAACGGAAGTGCGCTC
>JAMNXX010000171.1 GCA_023623095.1 Bacillota bacterium
AGAATCTGTTTCTATGTCGCATATTCGTCAGCATAGGAAATGAAATCCTGATGACGATTCGTTCTAACAAAAAAACAAAGAATGAAGTTTCTTTACAAGACCCTATTGGGATTGATAGAGAAGGAAATGAAATTACATTGATCGATATATTGGGCACGGATACAGATGAGATTTTAGATGAAGTTGCATTAAAGATACAGGTAAAAAAGTTGTATCAAAAAATGGCACAGGTTTTAAAGAACAGAGAAAAAACAGTTATCCAGCTGAGGTATGGCCTTATTAATGGAGGCAGCAAGACACAAAGAGAAATCGCGAAACTATTGGGGATTTCCCGATCATATGTATCGAGAATAGAAAAAAGAGCAATTAAAAAGTTAAACAAGGCTTTTTTGAATCACGATAGTGGCTGTAACAATAAATAGCCTTAAATCATTTTATTTTAATGATTATAAAATTAGATATAAGACTTACTTTAATTAAGAAAAGAGAAATATAAAATACAAAAGAATAAAATATGAGCAGGAAGTTACGATGCATATATAGGATTTTCTAGCGTTTTTCAAGCATCTGCTCTTATGATTCGAGGGCAGAAAAAAACTGTGTAGCAATATATGTAGTAAAATTTCTGAGTTTTATCCATTAAAATGACATTTTTTTATTCTATTTGAAAATTTTTGATTAAAATCGATTGGAAATTTTGTGTAAATATCTTATAATAAGATTAAATATGGGTGGAACAAATTGGATCAACTTCATGATATTTCATAATTTTCAATATATATGGATATAAAGTATCATATGGTTTCATTTATTGCAATGTCGTATTTTCTTTTCACGCAATACATTAAAAAATACGGGTTTTTATTTATATAAAAATCAAAATCAATATACAAAAGAACGACTTTTAAAAATTATATGAGTAAGCCGGTTGGAGAGTAGGTCTATGAATAAAAATCAAATTCCCCAATCAGAATCTATGATTCCACATATTGATCTAGAACAATATGTGATCGATCCGGAAATACCTGAGCTCATTGATGTAGATTTGGCTAAAAAATATATTTTAATCCCCGTAAAAAAGGAATCTGACAACCTATTTGTTGCAATGGCCGATCCGCTGAATATCTTTGCAATCGACGATTTAAAAATCACAACAGGGTTGAATATAAATCCCGTAGTCGCCGAAAAACAATCGATTCTTGATGCCATTGAACAGTATTATGGAAAGGAAACAGCTCGAAAAGCTGCAGAAGATTTTTATAAACAATATGAAGTCAAGCAATCTCTAAAGATGGATGATGAAACAGGAATAGATGAAATAAGTCACGCTCCTGTTGTTCGGCTGCTTAATTCCATTTTCAGACAAGCTATCAAAGTAAAAGCCAGTGATATTCATATCGAACCTTTTAAAAATTATGTAAGAATCCGCTTTCGAATCGATGGAGAACTTCAGGAAATCTTATCCCTTCATATCGCTACCCATTCCGCTATTCTTACAAGAATAAAAATTATGGGGAGATTGAATATTGCTGAAAAACGAATCCCTCAAGATGGAAGAATCGAAGCGAATATTGATGGAAAAACAATCGATTTGCGCATCTCTACGCTTCCGACCATATATGGGGAAAAAGCGGTCATTCGATTATTTGATCCGGAGAATTTTTTAATGACTAAAGAACAATTAGGCTTTTCGGATACAAGTCTAGAAACATTAAAAAAAATTATCCAACATTCAAATGGGATGATTCTGATAACGGGACCGGCAGGAAGCGGCAAAACCACTACAATGTACGCTATTCTCAGAGAGTTTAATCATATAGAAAAAAACATTGTTACCATTGAAGATCCTGTTGAATATCGGTTAGATGGGATCAATCAGGTTCAAATAAATCCCAAAGCACAATTAACATTTGCAAATGCACTTCGTTCCATTTTAAGGCAAGATCCAAATATTATTATGGTAGGAGAAATAAGAGATGCAGAAACTGCACAAATTGCCATTCGCGCAGCAATTACAGGACATATTGTAATAAGCACCATGCACACGAATGATTCTCCCTCTACAATTATTCGTTTAATGGACATGGGTATTGAACCCTATCTCTTATCTTCAGCTATAATAGGAGTCATTTCCCAGAGGCTTGTGCGAAAAATTTGTCCTAAATGCAAAAAATCTTATCAAGCCAATGAGGAAGAAAAAATTTTACTGGATATTCGTAAGGATTGTTACCTATATAGAGGCATAGGTTGTGCATATTGTAATGGGACAGGCTATAAAGGAAGAACCGCTGTTCAGGAAATAATGGCGATTCGTGAAGAGCTCCGTTCTGATATTGTTCGGCACAGTGGAATTGATATTTTGAGAAAAACAGCAATTCAGCAGGGGATGATTCCTTTAAAAAAAGCATGTGCGCAACTTGTATTGTCTGGCATTACAACAGTTCAAGAATTTCTTAAAGTAGCATATTCAATAGAATAGAGGGAAAACATGTCCATTTTAGATTTGTTTGAAATGTCGATTCGATCCGGAGCTTCCGATCTGCATATTGCTGTAGGGGCTCCTCCTATGCTCAGGATCAATGGTAAGCTCGAAAAGATATCAAAGAACCCTCTTACTCCTAAAGATACCATTCAGCTTATGGCTGAAATGGCAAACAAAGTGCAAATGGAAGAATTTGAACAGAGAGGAGAAATTGATTTCTCATATTCTCATCCAAGCTTCGGAAGATTTCGTGTAAATGCATATAAACAACAGGGAAATTGTGCATTGGCAATTCGAACCATCCCTTTTCAAATTCCGACTATCGATGGGTTAGGACTGCCTAAAATCTTTAAAGAACTTTCATGCAGACAAAGGGGCCTTATTTTGGTAACAGGCCCTGCTGGAAGCGGAAAATCTACTACATTGGCTGCCATGATCGATTATATAAATTGCAAACAGAATTGTCACATCTTAACCCTTGAAGATCCGATTGAATATCTGCATAAACACAAAAACAGCATTGTTACTCAACGGGAGATTCGAAATGATTCTAAAAATTTCAACTCTGCGCTTCGAGCTGCCTTAAGGCAGGATCCCGATGTAATCCTTATTGGGGAAATGCGGGATCTAGAAACAATTCGAATTGCTATTACAGCTGCAGAAACAGGACATTTAGTTCTTTCAACTCTGCATACACTTGGAGCCGAAAAAACGATCGATCGCTTAATGAATAGCTTCCCTTCGCATGAACAGCAGCAGATTCGAATTCAACTTTCAAATGTTTTAGAAGCAATTATTTCCCAACAACTTTTAATTTGCTCTAATCAGAAAAGCAGGATAGCTGCTTTTGAAATTATGATAACAACTCCTGCAATTCGAAATTTAATTCGGGAAGGGAAAACACATCAAATTCAAACAGCCATTCAAACAGGCAGCAAATTAGGAATGCAAACAATGGACGATGCTATTTTTCAACTTTATCGAGAAAACCAAATCGATAAAAAAACAGCAATTACTTATGCAATCGATCGCGAATATTTGAAGAGATATATAGCAAAGTAAGGAGGCTCA
>JAMNXX010000223.1 GCA_023623095.1 Bacillota bacterium
AATATTATCTAATACAACAATTTTTTTACCCGTAGTAAGCGTAATCACTGTATCGGGTGTAGATTCGATCGTTTCAATCAAGTCGCTGTTTAAAACATACTCCTCTCCGGTCAATTTTTTTAACCGTATCATTCATTGCTCATCCTTTTCATCCCGGTCAACTATCTATCTAAAGACAGTTGACCGGAATAAATTTAATTATTATCTTTTCATATTTACTAATTCTTGAAGCATCTCATCCGTTGTGGTGATGATTTTCGAATTTGCCTGAAAACCTCTCTGCGTCGTAATCATCGAAGTAAATTCCCGAGCCAGATCCACATTCGACATCTCTAAAGAACCCGGACTCAGGTCAGCAAAGCCAGATTCCATCGGTTTTCCAATGGTAGGAATTCCGGAATTTGGAGATTCGATAAACAAATTCCCCTGTGTCTTTAGAAGCCCGGAAGGATTTGCAAATTTGGCCAGGCTAATCCTGCCCGCCGGTGCATCCATCCCATTGCTGTATCGTATCATGATCACTCCGTCACTGCCAATGCTAAAGCTTTCAAAACGACCGCTCTGATATCCGACAATGCTTTTTGCAGAAGCGTCGGAAGTGTTTTCAAATTGAGTGATTTCCGATAGATCGATCCGAAATTTAAACGGCGTAGCACCATTTGGAAGTTTTAGAGCCGGATCTGCTGTTTCATCTGCATATACCTCCAGATCTAACGTATCCCCATTGATTAGCTTTCCTGTAGAAGAATCAAACTCTATTTCATGTGGATCCCCTTGGATTTTCCCTTCATCATCGATTACGCAGACATTCCACACATTGGGAGCTGTTTTGATAAAAGCAATTCGAACTTGATGTCTTCCTCCCAGCTCATCGAACACCGTGAATGTCGTATCTCGCGCAATCGCTTCCTGGGGTTCTATCCTGCTCAGCTCCTGTCCATCTTCAAGCGTTGTAGACGTAGTTCCGCTTCCATCATCGTACTGCTCAAATATCTTGCAATTTGCATCCAAGTTTCCGCCAAACCACACTCCGACATCATCTTCACCGAAATCAGGGAATTCCCCTTCCTGATAATCATAGCTTTTCCCCGTCCCTTTTGGCGGGAACACCTGATCCTTCGGTATAACGAGCCCTTTTAACTCACTCTCATAAACAGGGTTTTCTTGGCCGATGCTATCCGGATCGATATTGTAGCCTAGTACCCGGTATCCATCCGGCGTCAATAGATTGCCGGCCTCATCGACGATAAAATTTCCAGCCCGGGTATAGTAGCGATTTGAAAAATTCGGATCATCCGAAACGATAAAAAATCCATCTCCATTGATCATCAAATCTGTCATAATATCTGTTCTTTCTACAGCCCCACGGGTATGATTAACTTCTATAGTTGCTAAATTGACACCCAACCCTATCTGCATCGGATTGGTTCCCCCTCTGCCTTGACCGGCTGCAGAAGCACCGCGAAGCGTCTGATTAAAGGTTTCTGCAAAAGTAGCTCGGCTACTCTTAAATCCGACAGTATTTACATTAGCAATATTGTTTCCGATCACATCCATCCTTGCCTGATGGGTGCTCAGCCCAGATACGGCTGAGAACATAGAACGCATCATAATAAAATGACCTCCTTCTTTTGCTGTAATCTATCTCCTCTATCAGTCAGAGATATATAGCTTCCTGAAAAAGGTCCAGCTATATAATTACAGCACCATCAATATTTGTAAAAACATTTTCTTTTAACTGTTCCTCCAATGCTGCTGTGATAATCGTTTTATTGGGCACACTTGCTACAAAAGCTTTGTTATCCATCAAGATCAGTGTCTCTTTAATCCCTTTTTCTTTTGCTTTGTTTAAAGCATCCTTGATTCTCGAAATCTCGGTTTGATTTAATTGTATATTTCTAGATTCCAGCCTTTGAACGGCGTGCTTCGAAAATTTGATATCCTGCTGAGCGTTTATCGTCTGCTGAAGTACTTCCGAAAATGGTTTTGCCGATTTTTCTTCTTTAGGAGATGATTTAATTTGAGAAGGTGAATAAATGAGTGAACGGTTTTGGATCAATAATTTATTCATTAGCCATCTCTCCAATTTCATTGTTCTTCAAATTTTCTCCTTCCAAACTATCTCCTCCTGGTGAACTCCCATAGCTTTCCAGTGCTTTTCCGATATTGATCAATTGCTGCAATATCTCCTTGTTTAGTTTTAATGCTTCTTGATTATATCCCGCAAGTTGACTGATCAGTTCATAACCGATAGCACCCATCAGTTCTTGATTTTTCTCCACGGCTTGATTTAAATTTTGAATTTGTTCTAAAGTACTAAATTGCGCCATTTGCCCGATAAATTCTTGATCGCTCATCGGATTTAAAGGATCCTGATACCGCAGCTGTGCAACGAGAAGTTTTAAAAAAGAATCCTTATCGAGCTGATTGTTTGGTGTCGATGTGCTCTCTTTGTTTTGATAAGCTGTTGATGCAGCATTATTCAAGCCTGTAACTGAAGTAGACATCTATTCACCCCTATCCTAAATAATCAATCTGAGTTGCATACAGTGAAATCGGTGGGGCAATCATTTCGGATATTTTTTGTTCGCTGTTTTGAGTCGTTGACAAAGATCGCCCAATGTTTTTCTTTTTAAATTTCATCAGATTTGGATATTTATCTGCATAAGAATCTTGTCCTACGCTTACATGGAAGCCCTGAACTCCAAATCCCTTTTCATTTAATGCATTTTTTAAAAGATTTAGATTGGACTCCAATACTTCTTTAACAGCCTGATTTTCCACAACGATATTCGCGATAACAGCTCCCTTTTCCACAGCAATTTTCATTACCAGCTTTCCCAGATGGTCCGGTTGCAACTGCAAATGCATTTCTGCTCCCTTTTCTTTCAGCAAGATCTGCGCTTGTTCCGTTACTTGATTTAAAATATGATGAATATCCGGTTTTGCAGAAGCAATTGGTTTATTCTCCAGAATGAAAATATCCTTAAAATGATTTGAATGAGCAGATTCAAGCTGAATATTTCCTTGCGCTTCCTTAAGTATCATATTGCCTTTAAGATCATCTTGCTGTTTTTTTAGGTTGCCGGCTGAATCCATATCGGAATGTTCATTCGTTTTAAACATCGTTTCTTTAAATTCTGCTCGATTTTTTTGAGCATTTGAAAGGTTTTTGTCTGCTTCACTGAAGATTAGATCTTTGTCTGCTGATCTTCCTATGTTTTCCTCATACTGAACGGGCTTATTTTTATCAGCCCCACCTGCATCAGAAAGATCAAGATTCAGCCAAATCGAATCCTTCTGAACATCTAACTTTTCTGAACCAGAAAGCATCTTTAGCTCTTCAAGTAATTTTTGCGCCTGAGAACAGCAAGATTCCATATCAGGTTCTGTCGATAAAAACTGAAGGAAGTCTGAGATTTTTGAGAACTGTTCTTTGGATAACTCTGTTTGATGCTGTTCAAGAAATTGATGAAGAAAGGCATTCAGTGCAGAAAATCGCTCGCCAGAGGGAAAAAAGTTCTGC
>JAMNXX010000311.1 GCA_023623095.1 Bacillota bacterium
TCATGTTGATGAGGATCAGATCCTCATCGATCCCGGGATTGGGTTCGGAAAAAGGGTGGAAGACAATCTTGAAATCTTCCATCGGATGGAAGAATTCAAGCAGCTTCAAAAACCTGTGCTGATTGCAGCATCCAGAAAGTCCTTTATCGGAAAGGTGCTTTCCCTCGATTCTCCTGCGGAAAGGCTAGAGGGTACCCTTGCCGTTACTGCCCTTTGTGCTTGGAAAGATATGGATATGGTGAGGGTACATGATGTCAAGGAAAATGTCAGAATCATTCAAATGGTGGAGGCGATAAAGTGCCGCGGGCGATCATAGCTTTTGGAAGCAATATGGGAAACCGGAGGGAAAATATTCAAAAAGCGCTGGAAAAGATGGAGCATATCGGGTTGAATCTGATTAAAACTTCCACGATTATCGAGACAGAGCCTTATGGATATTTGGATCAGGACTCCTTCCTCAATGGGGCATGCATCGTGGATACTGTCTTTTCTCCGAAAGAACTTTTGTATCAATTGCTCGCCATTGAGCAGGAGCTGGGAAGGAAAAGGGAGATTCGTTGGGGGCCGAGGATCATCGATCTCGATATTATTTTTTATGAAGATCAAATCATCCGGGAAAAGGATCTGATCATCCCCCATCCCGATGCCCATAACCGAACATTTGTCATGGGACCCATATCAGAAATCGCTCCTTTCTTTGTTCACCCGATCTATAAAAAGACGGTTCGTGAAATCTATCATGAGCTTATCAAACAATCTTGACCTGAATCAATCTGAAATTACTTCGGCCATTTTTTGGTGATTGAGATGTAAAAGGGGCAAATTCACTAAATGATTTAGTGAATTTGCCCCTTTAAGATATTTTTCAATCTTTAAATCTGATATTTTTGTTTTCTGGGACATAAAAGGCTCCTCCCTGCGATAAACAGCTTTTATTCTTGGAACTGTCTGTTACAAGCAAATCTGCCAAGTGCGCCTAAACTTTCTATGGATTGGTTTTGTTCTTTAAACTGTTTATCACAAGGAGAGCATGACAGGGTTGGGTTTTCTATTTTATAATCGATGTCTATTTCTTGCTTTTACCACGAACTTCAGCTTCGAGGCCGTTGGATTTTCTGTTTTTTTAGAATCGATTTTCCCGAAAAGCCTGACCAAATTAATACGATAATTCATGCATTTAAGGATACCGTTACTTTAAATAAATCTCCATCGAGCTGAATATCTAAATCTCCCCCATGAAGATCCACGATGGATTTGGCGATGGCAAGCCCTAATCCGGATCCTTCCGTATGGCGAGATGTATCCCCGCGTTTAAATCGCTCAAATAGTTCATCCGTATCTTTCCCGAGCTCATATTTGGCGATGTTTTTAAATACAATGATCGCTTTTCCGTTAATATTTTCTATAGAGATATAGACGCGTGTATTTTCAAGTGAGTACTTTAATATATTTCCAATCAAGTTATCAAATACGCGCCACATTTTTTGGCCGTCAACGACAGCAAAAACAGGTTTCTCAGGAGTGCTTATGCGAAATTGCAGTGTTGATTTTCGGATGGATTCATCATATTCTGCAAGGGCCTGCTGCAAAAGCTGTACCATATCGACTTTTTCTCTGGACAGCTCCACGTTGCCGCTTGCCATCTTAGAGGCTTCAAACAAATCGTCGATAAGCACTTTTAACCGTTTGGATTTGCGATCGATAATTTGGATATAGGCATCCCGATCTTCAGCCGATAGTTCAGGTGTTTTCAGCAGCTCTGTATACGTAATGATTGATGTGAGGGGTGTCCGCAGATCGTGGCTGACATTGGTGATCAATTCTGTTTTCAACCGCTCGCTCTTTGCTTGTTCTTTTAAAGATTGTTTTACACCGTATTTGAGGGCATTGATGTTTGCAGCTAATGTTGCAAATGCCGATTTTCCCTTTACCGGCAGATCGGAATCCAAATTTCCCTCTACAAGCTCATTCGTATGGAGAACGATCCGATTCAAATATCCTGCCCGCATGATAATGAGCAGAAGAATTGGAATACCTATGATTAAAAATGCCGGTGCGTAGAGGAGGATGAATCCGGGTTCAACGATTACGATAATTGCGCCGGCGCCAAAGGCAAATACCGCTGCCAGAAGGAGCAATACCTGCACTCCGATGCTTCGAATCAGAAATGTTTCCCGGAGCCCTTGGTAGAATTTGTATAATAGGCTTTTTTGCCATGCTGTTTTCCAATTCATTTCCTCTTTTATTTCTTCAAGCAAAAACTTGCACTGCACCCATATCAATGCGACAAACAAAGCTGTATATATCAAATGAGTTAACATTGATGAAATCAGGTTCCATATCAATTCATATCGATAGGGATAATAGATGTATGGCGACCAACCCATACTGATGAACAATAATCCGGTCAACAATAATAGGAGGGTCACTCTGACATCGATGGGGATTCGCCTGTAATAGGATTGCAGTTTTTCGAAACCAAAGTCATGCAGACCGGGATTCTTTTTATATAAATACAGGCTTAGCAAAAAGGCAATGATTCCGCATATGACATAAACAAAGAATATGGTTTGTTCTTGGCGATATCTTTGATAATCTGCCCAGATTGGGTTTGTCTTTGATATTGATTTTGGTATGGCAATGGTTCCTTCAAATTTTCTTTCCGTCCTTATGATGGATGAAATCGATTCATATGCATGAGCGCCGTCGTGGTTTTCTGTTGGAATATAGTAGGTTCCTGTTGAAATGTAATCATATTTTTCTCCCGGGTAATTGCGAAGAAAGAGAGTATTTTGCGAATCGATTTTTTTGCCTGCTGCCATATTTTGTGTCTTCCCCAAATTGGTATATACTTTTTTTGTTTCAATATCTTTCAAATAGTATACGAATGTGGATTTCCACCTGTTGAATTCGGGACGAAGACTTTCAATTTCCTGGTAATACGCATCGATTTTTTCTTCCTTTTCCTTGACAATCTTTGCTCGTACATGTTCATCGCTTTTAAAATTATTCGTGATATCTTCTATCTTCATATCCCTCTCAGCAATATACATATCTGCTATTTCTTGATTGTTTTCCAATAATGCCCGTTGAATCTTAGACTCATACTGATTTTTAATATTGGCAATTTGATCCGGAAGATCTCCATATCGATAGCGATGTTCATTGATTTCCTCTTCTGTGACTTCGATCTTTTTTTTCGCCTCTTCTTTTGTCATATCATTTAATTCAAATGCGCTTAAATAATCGATAAACTGGCTGAGCCGCGCCTCGAACTCTCCTGTTTGAAAATAGTCCTTTTTGAGATAGCGATCGGCATTGGACAGCCCGTTTAAAATACCGTTCAGCCCAAAAGCAAATAGGAGGAACCATGCAATGATGCCCAATCTATTTTTCCATTTTGTATCCAATTCCCCACACCACCTTTAGATATCTTGGATTTTTCGGATCGATTTCAATTTTTTCCCGGATCTTTCGAATATGAACCGCTACGGTGTTCTCCGCATTAT
>JAMNXX010000170.1 GCA_023623095.1 Bacillota bacterium
AAAAAGAAATTCCCTTCAAGGAGATCGGGTGATTTTGGATATTGTGAAAGAGATGGGCGGCAATTTGTCTGAAAAAGACGGAAAAATCATTGTAAAACCATCGAAGACAAAAGGAGTGCAGATCGATGCTTCCCAATGTCCGGATATTGTACCGATTTTGGCGGTGTTGGGAGCGCTAAGCGAAGGAAAGACAGAAATCATCCGTGCAGAAAGGCTTCGAATCAAAGAATCCGATCGGCTTAAAGCAATTGCTTCCGAACTAAATCAGCTGGGAGCAGAAGTTTATGAGCAGGAGGATGGCCTGATCATTTTCGGAAAAGATTATTTGCATGGAGGCATTGTGGATAGCTGGAATGATCACCGAATTGCAATGGCATTGGCGATCGCTTCCATCCGATGCCGAGAGCCTGTGATTCTTACAAACAGCAGTACCGTAAAAAAATCCTATCCAAATTTCTTTGAAGATTTTAAAAAGCTGGGGGGAAAGATCGATGAGCAGCACGGGTAAGCATATCCAATATCATATTTTCGGAGAATCCCATGGAAAAGGGATCGGTATCGTCATAAAAAATCTTCCTCCGGGAGTCTATATCGATTGGGATCAGATCCAGATTGAAATGAATCGAAGGCGTCCCGGACAAAGTTCTTTATCAACTGCAAGGGCAGAAAAAGATCAGGTAGAGATCCTCAGTGGAATCTTTCAAGGAAGGACGACGGGCACACCCTTGTGTGCGATTATTTTTAATACGGACATTCGATCAAAAGATTATGATGCAATCAAAAATACAATACGCCCAGGGCATGCAGATTACACAGCTTATATCAAATACGGCGGATTTCATGATTATCGGGGCGGAGGACATTTTTCGGGGCGGCTGACGGCACCTATCGTTTTTGCCGGAGCGGTTGCCAAGCAGATTTTAAAGAAAAAAAAGATATATGTGGGGGCGCATATTTATCAAATTGAAAACATTTATGATCAGCCTTTTGACCCTGTTCATTTACAGGCTGAACAAATAGAAAAATTGAGAGAAAAGGCGTTTAGCGTTATCGATGATGAGAAAGGAAATCAAATGAAAAAAAGGATTTCTGAAATCAAAAAAGAGAAGGATTCGATTGGAGGGGTTGTCGAAGTAGGAGTTACTTCACTGCCGGCCGGTTTGGGAGGTCCGATATTTGATTCCGTAGAAAGTGCTTTGGCATCTGTACTCTTTGGAATTCCTGCTGTAAAAGGAATCGAGTTTGGAAGTGGATTTCAGATCGCTCAGATGAAAGGTTCGGAAGCGAATGATCCCTTTGTACTCGATGAGCAGGGACGGATTCAAACCTCTACCAACCATAACGGTGGGATATTGGGCGGGATTACCAACGGGATGCCTCTGATCTGCCGTGTTGCATTGAAACCGACACCTTCTATCGGAAAACGCCAAAAGACAGTGAATATACAAACAAGTAGCATGGAAGAAATCGAAATCCAAGGGCGCCACGATCCGTGTATTGTTCCCAGAGCAGTTCCCGTAATTGAGGGAGCAACCGCAATGGTTCTTTTGGATTTGCTTTTAGAAAATGGGAAACAGGAAGACAGGTGGTGGGAGGATGAAAGATGAATCGAAAAAAAAGCTTATCGTAGGATTCCAGGGGGTTCCCGGTTCCTTTGGCGAAGAGGCACTTTTGGCCTATTTTGGTGATAGTGTCTGTACAAAGGCTTTGGATACTTTTGAAGATATTTTTAAGAAATTAATCGGGCAGGAAATTGATTTTGGCGTGCTACCTATTGAAAATTCTTCTACCGGGGCGATTACCGAAGTATATGATCTGCTGAATCAGTATGATTGTTCCATCATAGGAGAGGTTTGTCTGCCTATTCAGCATCATTTGATGGGAATCCGAGGAGCATCGATTGCGGATATTCGGGAAGTATACTCCCATCCGCAGGGATTCGAACAAAGCAGTAAATTTTTAAAACAATATCCAAATTGGAAATTGATCCCCTATTATAATACAGCAAAGAGTGCAGAATGGGTGCAGAAAAACAATCAGAAACATATGGGGGCCATTGCCAGTGAAAAAGCTGCAAAATTATACAATCTTCAAATATTGGCTTTCGGTATCAATTCGAATCAACACAATACGACCCGATTTATTATTATAAGTAGAGAACAGTATATGGATGAAGAATCGGATAAAATCAGCATCGTATTATCTACTCCGCACCGAGCAGGCAGCTTGTATCGCGCATTGCGGCATTTTGCAGAAAATCAAATCAATATGCTTAAAATTGAGTCAAGGCCTATCCCGGATAAACCATGGGAATATTTTTTTTATATCGATTTTGAAGGAAATTTGAATCATCCTCCTGTGCAGAAAGCAATCCAATCGATGAGAAAAGACAGCACATATTTTAAAATCCTTGGAAATTATAAAAAAACGGTATAGAAATCATCGATAAAATTACAGAAAAAATTTTTTTGTATGACATTTTGATTACAAAACGTTGAAATTTTCTTTTTACGGCTATAATAAATATAGGATGAGGAACCAATCGGTGATGATTTAGGAATTTTTATATTTTTTTCAGAAAAACAAATGCAGTACAATCAGATTAGAGCATGACCCCATTGATTTTAAAAAGGAAAGGAGACCGCTCTCATGAAAAAATGGAGATTATTTGTGTTGGCACTGGCAGTGATTTTAATATTTGCTGCATGTACACCGCAACAAAGTCCTGGAAAAAATATAGAAGACCCATCAGAAGTCGAAGAACCAAAACAAGAAGAAGATGATCCTATTGCCGAAGAAGAAAAGACGACGATCAAGTTATATTATGTCAACAATGATTATGTAAATGCAGGGGATGAATCTTTGGATAAAGTGATTCCTGTAGAAAAAGAGGTAGCATTAGAAGGAAAAAAAGTAGAGGAATTGATCATAGAGGAACTGCAGAAATCTCCCAAAGATGAAAAATTATCAACTTCTCTTGAAAAACTAAATATAACGAGTGTAGAGATTAAAGGGGATACGGCTTTTGTGAATTTTTCAAGCGAAAATTTGTATGGAAGTTCTTTAGAAGAAACATTGGTATTGCACCAAATCGTATTTTCTTTGACAGAGCTGCCTGATGTTGAACAGGTGCAAATACTGGTGGATGGGGAAAAGCAAGAGACGCTTATGGGACATATGGAGATTACGAATCCTCTGAAAAGATCCGATATATCTTTTTAAAAAATATAATTTAGCTGCAGATACGGCATAAAGAAATGATATCATCTATCGTCCAGTCGGTTGATTTTGGCTGGACGAAATTTTATTTAAAAACCAATCGATTTCTCTTAGGGATTTTTTACTTTAAACAAAGCTAAATTAGGGATAGTTCAAGTGGTTGATAAGCAGGAAGAGAGGAAAAAACTGTAGGTACAAATTTCCATTTGACTTTAGAAAAAAAACGTGATAACATAGGGTTTGTCACTTGAAAAAGAAATTTA
>JAMNXX010000195.1 GCA_023623095.1 Bacillota bacterium
GACACAGAACTGAGGGACATGGCTGCTGCAGCAAACATCGGATTTAGTTTAGGCCCTCCAAATGCATAAAGCAGTCCCGCCGCCAGAGGGATCCCCGCTGTATTGTATGCAAAAGCCCAGAACAGATTTTGCTTGATGTTTCGGATAGTGCTTTTGCTCAATTGAATGGCCACCGCCACATCCATTAAATCGCTCCGCATTAAAACGATATCTGCAGATTCCATCGCAATATCGGTCCCTGAACCGATGGCAATCCCGATATCTGCCTGCGCCAACGCAGGGGCATCATTGATTCCGTCTCCTACCATGGCGACTTTCTTTCCTTCTGCCTGCAGTTTTTTGATCGCTTCTGCCTTTTCTTCGGGCAATACTTCCGCGATCACGCTGTCAATGCCCACCTGCTTTGCAATCGCCTGCGCTGTCCGCCGGTGATCGCCCGTGATCATCACCGTCTCGATCCCCATATCATGGATCTTCCGGATGGCATCCAGACTGCTTTCCTTTATGATATCTGCAACTGCAATAAGCCCCGCCGGCTTTCCTCCAATCGCTACATACATGGGGGTCTTTCCTTCGGATGCCAGACGCTCTGAGATCGCTTCCCAATCCTTTATCTCAATCTGTTTGTCCTTCATTAATTTTGCTTTTCCGATATCAATGGGTTCCCCGTTTAAACTTGCTTCAATTCCGTATCCGGGAATCGCGCGAAAATGATCGATTTTTAGGAATTCTAAACCTTTTTCTTCTGCATCGTTGACAATGGCTTCTCCCAGGGGATGCTCCGATGCCTTTTCCGCAGAAGCTGCAATTTGGAGCAGTTCTGATTCTTCTATCCATTCCGCAGGGATGATATCCGTTACGGCCGGTTTTCCTTCTGTAATCGTCCCTGTCTTATCAAAGACGATGGCCTGAATGTGGTGGGTTGTTTCTAATGCTTCTCCTCCCTTAAACAGCACACCGAGCTCGGCTCCTTTGCCTGTTCCGACCATAATCGCAGTGGGGGTGGCAAGTCCTAAAGCACAGGGGCAAGCGATCACGAGTACGGAAATGAAAATCGTCAACGCAAAGACGCCCGTTTGTCCGGCAAAATACCATGCCAGTCCGGATAAAATTGCAATCACCATCACAACAGGTACAAAATACGAAGCCACCACATCTGCCAACTTTGCAATCGGCGCTTTGGACCCTTGCGCATCTTCTACTAATTTGATGATCTGGGCTAAAACCGTATCGCTTCCCACCTTCGTCGCCCGAAACTGAAAAGTCCCATATTTGTTGATGCTGCCTCCGATGACGGTATCGCCTTTCTTTTTTTCTACGGGAATGCTTTCTCCCGTGAGCATGGATTCGTCAATAAATGTTTCTCCTTCAATGATCTCTCCATCGACAGGGATTCTCGTCCCCGGTTTTACAACGACCCGATCCCCTACTTCCACTTCTTCAATCGGGATCTGGATTTCCTGCCCTCCTCGGATGACAATTGCCGTCTTAGGGGCTAAACCCATCAGCTTTTTGATCGCCTCCGAAGTCTTTCCTTTGCTGCGCCCCTCCAGATATCTTCCTAAAAGGATCAATGTGATGATCACCGCCGCAGATTCAAAATAGAGATCGTGAACATAGGTCGTATTTTCGGATGCAATTTGATACAATCCATAGATTCCATAAAGAACGGCTGCCCCTGTTCCCAAAGCAACCAAGGAATCCATATTGGGGCTTCTCCGCAGCAGCGCTCGAAATCCTGCGGTATAAAAGCGATTGCCTGCAAGGACAACAGGAATCGTCAGGATCAATTGGGAAAAAGCAAAATTCATCGGATGCTGCATCGGATCCAAAAATCCAGGAAGAGGAAGCCCTAGCATATGTCCCATGGCAATATATAATAAAGGAATGGAAAACACGGCAGAAAGGATCCATTTTCTTTTGAGCTGTTTGATCTCATTCTGCTCCTCGTTCTGTCGAGATTCTTCAAAATCCTTCGTGATTTCCAAAGGGGTATAACCCGCTTTGGAGATCGCATCCTTGATCTGAGCGATCTTTACCTGCCCGGGATCATATTGGACAGTCGCTCTTTTGGTAGCCAAATTCACATGGACTGTTGAAATGCCCTCCAATTTTTGAATGCCCCGTTCCACCGCAGCTGCACAGGCTGCACAGGACATGCCTTCGATCGGTATCTGAACTTTTTTTGTCTGCTCTTCCTCCCGAGCCTGATATCCTGCCTTTTTGATCGCTTCTTTGATTTCTTCCAAGCTCACGTGATTTTCATCGTATTGTAAAGTCATTTTTTCCGTCGCGAAATTGACATGCGCTTCCGCAACCCCATTTAGTTTTTTCACAGCTTTCTCAGAAGCTTGGGCACAAGCGACACATCCCATTCCTTCGATCTTCAAAGTTGTTTTTTTCATATCTGCTCTCCTCCTGCAAATCTAGGATCCTCTGTATGGGGAGACAATTCTGCCTACCCTATCCCCATATGCGGGATCACCTGCCCCGCCAATTAATTGATGGATACCCGATAGAACCATAAAAAACATTTGCATTTATCATCATATCATAAATCACCGTTTCGATTGTGCATCTTATAAAAAGGTGTCACAAATCCACCGATTCGCATAATTTATTATTGAAAGATAAATTTTCAATGTAACGATAAAGGGAGGAATCTTTTGTGAACGAATATAGAAATGATTGCAACGACAATGATTATGGCATGGACTATGATTATCCAATGTATCCACATCCCTGGTGGGGCGGCATGCATTCTCCGGGAATGATGGACGGAATGCATTGTTTTCCGGCAATGCCTTATCCAGGAATGGGAATGATGCCTCAACCATATCCTCCTATGGATATGATGCCCGAAAAACCGGATAAGGATTATCTGTGTTATCTGGAGCATATGCATCGCTGCATGGCACATCTGTGCAAAGCTGAAGCATGCAGATGCAAAGCGATGCAGCATATGATGGATGACGAAAAGTGCTAAAAACCGAACGCCTTCCTCCAGAACTGTCACTTTTTTTATGCTCATTCCATAGTATATATTAAAACGTAAATTTTAATGAATGAATTTGAAAATGGAGGGTATGATTATGAGCGAAGCTGCTAGAAAGGGCTTTTTCGGATTCGGGGAAGATTCATCTTTGCTTTTCTTCTTTTTATTGCTGGTAATCTTGTTCGGCGGTGACTCTTTCTTTAACGGATTCGGATTTGGCGACGATTCATCTTTATTGTTTTTCTTCTTGCTGCTTGTCATTCTTTTCTGCAATTGCGGCATTTTCTAAATCTAAAAAAGATACTGCTCCCCAGCAGTATCTTTTTTAGATTTGGTAATATCCTACAACCCGGTAATTCGATGGTACTGCATACTTCTGATACAAATCCGAAGTGACATCGATTTTCCAAACCCCTGAAATTCCTTCTTCCCGAGAAGCTTTTTCAAAATAAAGCATCATAATTCCTGCATCCAATCCGGTATCCGGTTTTCCGTCTTCCGCAACGGTCAAAAAGATTTTGTCATGATCCACAATCAGTTTCCAGGGCTGGCGATTTCCATAAGAAGGAGCATATTTTGCGAAGTAGATAATATTTGCAAATCCAAGTTGTTCCAACTGTTCCACTGTGCACGAATTGTTCCATTGATTCAGATATACGATTTCCTCCATGCTTAAACGGCTGCTTTTTTCAGAAATATCTTTTTTGAAGATCCCCTTATAAGGATATCCGATGGCAGCAAAAGCCGTCAATCGTTCTGTATTCGCTACACCTAAAATTTTTTTCAGTTCAGATTCATCCTGAATGCTCAGCCAACAGGTGCCCAAGCCCAACTCCCAAGCTTTCATCCGCATCAGTTCCATGATATAGCCGCTGTTTTCTAAATATCCGGGCCCTTCCTTGGTCACAACGGCCAGATAGTGAGGCGCTTCCATCATTTTACCAAAATAGCCTGCCTTCCCGGATAATTTATCAAAAAGCTCTTTTCCATTCTCTATGAATAAAACAGATGCATTCTCTGCAATGCCCCTAGCTGTTCTCCCTACATCCAGAACTTCTTGAATCAATGCTTTCTCAACAGGAGCCTTTTTATAATCTCGAATCGTCCGCATTTCTTCCATTAATTTTGAAAATTTCATGTTCTCAATCCCCCATTCACGTCAAAAATACTTGCGCTTTTGCATATTGTTTACATACCCATTTTTTAAGATAAAAATCAATTGAAATTCCATTTTTCAAGGGTGATTGAAATCAAATATTTTTCTGTGCTGCGCATGACATGGAGGGTAATCGTTTCTTGCGGCCTGTATTTGTACAATTCTCTTGAAAGCTGATTCATTTTGGTGATGCTTTTGCCATTCAAAGAAAATATAATGTCTCCCGGCTGTAGTCCTCCTTTTGCAGCAGGAGAACCCTCAAAGACTTTTGCGACATAAATTCCTTTATCCAACGCCAAACTTCTTCCCGTAGCGTGCATGTAAATATCTGCATCAACCCCTTGTATGCCTATGTAGACCCTTTCCAATTCTCCTTTTTCGATAAACTGCTGCAGGATCGGTTTTGCTTCATTGATGGGGATCGCGAGTCCCAGCCCCTCTGCCGTTTGCGCCTTCGCCGTATTGATCCCGATCACCTCACCCCTGACATTGAGGAGAGGGCCTCCACTATTTCCTGGATTGATCGAGGCGTCGGTTTGAATCATATTGTCAATCGAAAACCCGCCGGAAACAGAAACACTGCGATTTAAACCGCTGATAATTCCCGCAGTGACGGTTCTCTGAAACTGCATTCCTAAAGGATTTCCAATGGCGATGGCCGGTTCTCCCACTTCCAGCTGATCCGAATCTCCCAACACCGCAGGCACAACATTGACCCCATCTACTTTTAGGACTGCTAAATCCATTGAAGCATCGGACCACAAAATTTTCGCTCCTTTTTTTGTTCCGTCGTCAAAGAGCACATTGACTTCCCGCACATCTCCATTGTTGATCACATGGGCATTTGTGAGGATATACCCTCTGCTGTCTACCACCACTCCCGTGCCAACGCCTTCTATTCTCCTGGCTCCAAGGAAAAAGTCCTGCTGGATTCTTTCCGTTGTAATCCCTACTACGGATGGCATTGCCTTTTTTACCACTCTGGTCACTAAAAAAGGATCTTTTTGATAATCCGCAAAAGCAATTTTCTGAGAAATGTCCGTGAAAGCATCCGCCTCCGAAGCATATGAGAGATCTGTAAATCCGGATAAGAAACAACTTACAACCATGATCACAAGGAGGAAAATTTTTTTAGAATGTTTTGCAGATACCATCCCTTTTTCACCCTTTCTGTTTAAAGTAGGATCAAATGAAAAAGTTTTGACTGAATAGAAGAAGTCATATGGTATAATGCAAACTGTATAGAGAAGCAATATCGGAAGAGAAACGAGCCATAGAAAATCATTTCCGAAAGCATAAGAAAGGAGCCAAATAAAATGAGTAAATGGGTTCGATTATATACAGACGGCGCTTGTTCAGGAAATCAGAGCGATGAAAATATCGGCGGCTGGGGCGCAGTCTTGGAATACGGAAAACATATGAAGACATTATATGGCGGTGAAAAAAATACCACAAACAACCGAATGGAAATGACTGCCCTTTTAGAAGCATTAAAGTGCTTAAAAAAAGAAGAGCTGCAGATTCATATTTTTTCTGACAGCGCTTATCTTGTCAATTGCTTTACAAAAAAATGGTATGAAAAATGGCGTAAAAACGGTTGGAAAACAGCAAATAAAACCCCTGTTGAAAACCGGGATCTTTGGGAAGCGCTGCTGGACCAACTGGAAAAGCACAAAACTGTCCGTTTTTATCATATTAAAGGCCATCTCAACCTGGAAAATTCCAATCAGCTGGATAAATGGTATGAAAATTTTAAATCCGCCAACGGGAATCATTTTTCCAAAGAGGAATTTTTACATATTGCCAAAATGAATATTCAAGCAGATGCTTTAGCCAATCAGGGAATAGAAGAACAGAGACAAAGGCAGTAGGCCGAGCTTTGCCCGCCCGAAAACAAGCTCCTTATACATTCGTAAAGAACGCTCTTCCTGACAAGGAATTTGAGAAAACGAGTCCTTCAAATTTTGCTCAAAGTCTAACGCTCCCACAGGGCGTCCATGCCCGGGAGGTCGCTGAACAAACGTCCTGTTTGTTCAGCGACTTTGAGCAAAAATTTTCAGGTGGTTTTCTTAGCAAATTCCTTGTAAAGGATTCGCTTTTCTTTACGAATATATGCGGTCAATGCATCGCATACGTTTCAGTTGGGGCGGTCTGTGACCGCCCGCTCCTTAGCTTCAGGCGAGCACAGCTCGCCTGAAGATTTATCTGATATTGTTTGTCCATCGGCCGCATTTATCTCCCCACATTGCGGCTATTTCTCCATCGATTTCTACTTTGATAACTTCACAAAGATTGCTGCAGCCTGTACATTCAAAACTGGTTGGAACAAAATCAATATCTGCCACTTCAAATCCCCGAAACTTCGTCTTCTGCCCTGTGGATTGGAGATATTCTTTCGCAAGGAGAGCTGCACCAAGTGAGCCCATCACATCAAAATTTTTGGGGATGATCACTTTTTCCCCCAATTCTTTTTCAAAAGCAGCTCGGATTCCTACATTTGCGGCAACCCCTCCCTGAAATACATAAGGCGGCTCGATTTTTTTGCCGCGGCCTAAGTTGTTTAAATAGTTTCGAACCAATGCTTCACACAATCCATTGATAATTTCTTCCTTTGAAAATCCAAACTGCTGTTTCGAGATCATATCGGACTCAGCAAAAACGGTACAACGCCCGGCGATCCGGATTTTTCTCTCTGCCCTTAGGGCATATTCCCCAAAATCTTGGATAGGAATTCTTAAGCGCTCTGCCTGGTGATCCAGAAAGGAGCCCGTCCCGGCTGCACAAACGGTATTCATGGCAAAGTCTGTTATCAGACCGTCTTTTAAAAAGATGATCTTGGAGTCCTGCCCTCCGATTTCAAAAATCGTTCGCACCTCCGGCACCGCATTGACGGTTGCCGTCGCATGGGCTGTGATTTCATTTTTAACGACATCCGCTCCAACCAGGATCCCGGCCAACTGCCTGCCGCTTCCTGTCGCACCTACACCTGCGACCTCATATTTCCCATCCAGTTCTTTTTTGAGGGCTTGAATTCCTTGTTTTACGGTTTCTATCGGTTGCCCTTCGGTTCGCATATAACTTTTTGAAATCAGATTGTTTTCTTCATCAATCGCTACAATATTGGTACTGACAGAACCCACATCAATTCCTAAATATATTTTTTCCAGCATATCTTGTCCCCCACATTTCTAACCTGCTCTGGAAATTCTTTTCCTTTTTTTATTTTTGATCAAATCGATGAAAGCTTCTATTCTCGTCAAATTATTTGCAATACCGGTCTGCTCATCCAGTGCAATTGTCAAAACAGGGATATTCAGTTCTTCCATCGCTTTGGGCATGATGCTTTGGCATACGAGTTCAGGCAGGCATCCAAAAGGCATCAGATGAATCACACCGTCAAACCCCTGATCGCGATAATCCACGATATGCCCCATCGTTTCTTTCGCATGCCCCCCAATTTGGATCTGAATATATTTTTCCCCTTTTTTCAATATTTCTTCTTCGCGGGATTTCCCCAAGAATTTTGGCATCACATTATCATCAAGCCATTGCGATAAATAATGGGATCTCCGCACCTCACAGCCAAAATCACCGAGAACTTTCTCGATCTGCATATTCACGGAAGATTCCATCACGACATAAATTTCTCCCACAATCCCTATCCGTATTTTTTCCTCTTCGGGAACCTCCCGTATCGGTATCTGATCGATAATCTTCTGGCATCTTTTCTGCGCTGCCTCCAGTTCCCTATCTGTCCAAATATTTTCCAGAATCCCTTGAATTTTATCCCATGTTCTCCAGCAATCTCCCTTAGAAACTTCATAAGCTGCCTTTGTTTGAATCTGCATTTCAAAATCATCCAATGCTTTTATCAAGCGATACGTCAACCTGGCCGCCCATAGCAGTTTCCTCCAGGAATTCTTTCCTTTTATTCTCCGGATATTTTGCATAACCGTCTTAAAATCCCTTCGTATGGAATCAATCACGATAACATCTACATCATATCCCATGCTGTGCAATATTTTTCTATGAAGTTCTCCATAAAAGCCTGCCCTGCAAGGCCCGTGTCCACCTGAAGTAACGATCACTTCCGCGCCCTGTTCAACCGCCTCCAAATAACTTCCCGTAATCACTTTTAACGGAAAACAAGCAAATTCAGGGCTGTACTTGACACCCAAATCAAAAGTCCTTTGATTGGGTTTCGGAGGTGAAATGGTTTCGTGCCCTAACAAATCGAGAAACTTCTTATAAGCCAGCGTTGTTCCCATATATGGAAAAGTTATTTTCATGGTTCAAGGCACCTCTCATCTTTATTTTTTTTCTCCGAATCATATCTACAAAAGCTTCTACTCTTGTTAATAGATGGCCTTCCCCTGTATGTTCATCTACGCGGATCGTCATAAAAGGCTTCTCGTACTGACCGGAATCCAATTCAAGCATTTTCCCGATCAGCGAATCCGGGCCGCAATTAAAAGCCGTTACATGAATCAAACCATCGACACTTGGATTGTTGTAGAAAAAATACCCTGCTCCCAATAACTTATTGCTGAATGTCCAAAACAAACGCTTCCTCATAAACCGGATGCTTCTGAATATCTCCCCTTCATCCAGCATCTCAAAAGTAATGATCCGCACGCCTAATTCTTTTAGCTTCTTTATGATATTCATGCTCACGAACTCATCATAGATATTGTACACGTAACCAAGCAAACCGATGGTGACCTGAAATGGATCTTCCTCTTTTGTAATCTCAGGAAGCTCTTCCTTTTCCTCCAAAAACCGATAAATATCTGATAAAACATGCCCTTGCTTGCTGAGCATCCGAAATCGCTGCCATTCCTTTTCTGCCTCTTTTAAAGCACGGCGCAATTCCTTTGCGCTAACTCCCAATACATCGACAAATTCGCTATAGTGCTTGGGATCTGAAATGCTGTCGCTTTCAGACCGGATAGAAGGACTTAAAATTTTTTCGGCTGCACCGGGTACGGTATATCGAATCATATCAGGCAGCCCCATAAATTTGGGACAGAAATACTCATCTTTTAAAATGGATACCATCCTGGGAACCAAAATATAATCCGCTTTCTCGATCAGCGCTGCTACGTGTCCCGTAAACACTTTAATCGGAACACATATTTCCGGCACGGAAAACTCGATCCCTTTGTCCATAATCTCCTTAGATGTAGAAGAGGATACGATCGTTTCGATGCCTAAAACTTCAAATAATTTTTTCCAAAAAGGGTAATAATAGTAGTATAATAATGCTTTGGGAATTCCTACTTTCATGTTGTCACACTCCCTCAATGTGCCGGCAAAAAATATCCCTCAGTCTTTTGATTGTTTGAATCAACTTACTATTATCTATGCTCGGCTTAATCCTTTTATTCTTCTCAGCTATACTATTATATTATTTTTGCGGTATAAATTCGAGTTTGGATTTTAGGTTGTTTTGATTGTTATTCGGTCGTTTTACTGACTCTATCTGCATCATTCTTCTATTACTCATTCTCGTTTGCTGTCTTTCACGTTACCCGGTCTTTAATCTTTTTCCCTCGTAAATATGAATATTTATACACGTCAACAGGTTCTGTTTCGTTTCAATCATTCCAGAGCAGTTCATTTATTTATGGAAAAAGGGCAGTCTCCAAAATGGAAATTGCCCCATTTTTTATCGCTATTTTCTTTGTTTGACCCGCTTTAACCTGAAAAAATCTTCTCTCTCTTTTTCTTCCAATACTTCTTGCATGATTTTTACTTGTTCCGTATATTTGGGAATCTGTATTTTCTCTAGTGCATTTGCCCTTTTTTGCGTTTTTTTGATCTCCATTGCCAATTTATAAACAGAGTTCTCAATTTCCGCCAAATCATAGATCAAATATTTTACTTCTCGGAATTTCTTTACGGCAATGTCGATGGCCGGATTCGTACGGTAAAATCCGTAATGGGCCGTGAGCTCTTTTTTGTCATACTTCACGGTAGGGATCTCTACTCCCATGACGCTTTTAAATAGAATTTCATAATTCTCTTCCAAGGGAATCGACATCCCGATTTCCTTCAATTCATTCAGCCCCATGCTCACGCTCGCTACCTGAAAAGCATGATAAGCTTCCTCAAAAACGACTTCTATCTTGTCCTGCACTTCTTTTGCTTTATCCATCAAACCCATCATTTCTCGAATCAATACATTCCGTTTTTTGTCCAGCAGTTCAAATCCCTTTTCGGAAAATTCGAGAAGGTTTTTTGCCCGAATTAAATTCGCCTTCGTGGGTGCTACATGTATATCCATCTAGCGTCATCCTTTCGGAAAATACTTCTCCAATATCGTTGGGCTGACCCTGTCTAATTCTTCCGGGGGAAGGATGGACAAAATTTCCCATGCCAAATCGAGGGTTTCAATCATATCCCTGTCTTCCTCAAAGCTTTGTCCGACAAACCGCTCCTCAAATACGCGGCCAAATTCCATATATTTTTGGTCGACAGGGGACAATTCATCTTCCCCGATAATCTGCGCCAGTGCCCGCACATCCTGAACCTTGGAGTAAGATGCAAACAACTGGTTGGAAACATCCTGATGATCTTCTCTCGTGTAGCCCTCTCCAATGCCGTCTTTCATCAAACGGGAGAGTGAAGGCAGAATGTTAACGGGTGGATAAATATTCTTCTGGTAAAGTTCCCGATCCAATACGATCTGTCCTTCTGTAATATATCCTGTTAAGTCCGGAACCGGATGGGTGATATCGTCGCTGGGCATCGTCAAGATCGGCAGCAGCGTAATCGAACCTTTGCGATTTTTCATCACGCCGGCCCGTTCATAAAGAGAAGCCAAATCCGAATACAGATAGCCCGGATAGCCCTTCCGGCTGGGAACTTCTTCCCGCGCTGAAGATATTTCCCGCAGCGCCTCACAGTAGCTCGTGATATCAGTCATGATAACGAGTATGTGCATTCCTTCCTCAAAAGCCAAGTATTCTGCTGCCGTCAAAGCACACTGCGGTGTCATGATCCTTTCTACAATCGGGTCGTTTGCCAAGTTGATGAACATGACAACCCGCTCCAAAACGCCCGATTCTTCAAAATTTTTTCTGAAGAAATCTGCGTCATCATGTTTTACCCCGATGGCAGCAAATACAATTCCAAATTCCTGATCTTCCGATTCTTGAATCTTAGCTTGTTTTACGATCTGGGCAGCCAGTTCATTATGGGGAAGCCCATTCCCTGAAAATATGGGCAATTTCTGTCCCCGAATCAGCGTAGCAAGGCAGTCAATCGATGAAATCCCTGTTTGAATATAATTTCTCGGATATTGTCTTGCAACAGGATTCATTGGCCGTCCAGTTACATTATACACTTTGCCGCTGTAGATTTCTCCCCCGCCATCAATCGGCATGCCGATCCCGTTAAAGGTTCTTCCTAGGATTCCTTTTGAGAGAGAAATTTCGAAAGGCTTTCCTGTAAACTGCACCGATACATTATGCGTGGACATGCCGGAAGTCCCTTCAAATACTTGTGCGACAGCCTTGTCTTGCTCAATTTTGATCACTTTTCCTTTTCGCGACTGCCCATCTTCCATCGTGATATCAATAATTTCCCCGTAAGATACATCTTCCACGCCTGATAACAAGATCAAAGGCCCTTCTACTTTATCTAACAGCAAATATTCTTTTCTCAAGCGATCACATCCCATTTTTAAAATGAAATATTTTTTACTGATATTTTCAACAGGAAGGCTTTGCCTTCACTTACTGATATTTTTTCAAAAGTTCATCATAATACGCTTCGATTTTCTCTTTCAGCCTCTGGATGCCGCTTAAATCATCATTTGGGATGGTATATTTCATCCCCGTAACCTCTCCAAACAGATTCTGATCTCGAACAGCAGAAATGGGTACTCCCTTCCTTATTGCAGCATGGGCTTTGTCATAAAGAAATTCGATACATTTAAGCATTTCGTACTGCTTTTCCAAAGGAACATATGTATCGGATTCATGAAATGCATTCTGCTGCAAAAATCCAACCTTGAGCACTCTGGCTATTTCAATGATCAAGCGCTGATCATCCGGCAAAACATCTTCCCCAACCAATTGCACAATCTCCTGCAGCTTATCCTCTTCCTGAAGGATCGCCAACATCCGGGCTCTCAGATCCATGATGTCTTCCCGGACATTTTCACGGTACCAATTGCCGAGCACCTTAACATAGCCGCTATAACTGGAGAGCCAGTTGATCGCAGGATAATGTCTCGCATAAGCTAATTTCCTATCCAATGCCAAAAATGCATTGACATACCGCTTGGTATTTTCGGTAACCGGTTCGGAGAAGTCTCCTCCTGCAGGAGAAACCGCACCGATGATCGTTACGGATGCCTCCCCGCCTGCCAGCGTTGTAACACAGCCCGCTCTTTCATAAAACTCTGCCAATCTTGAAGGAAGGTACGCCGGATAGCCTTCTTCCGCCGGCATTTCTTCCAATCGGCCTGAAATCTCCCGAAGCGCTTCTGCCCATCGAGAAGTAGAGTCCGCCATGATGGCCACATCATATCCCATGTCCCGATAGTATTCTGCAATGGTAATCCCCGTATAGATGCTCGCTTCCCTGGCCGCAACAGGCATATTGGACGTATTGGCAATCAATATGGTGCGCTCCATGATCGGCTTGTTGGTTTTGGGGTCAACGAGTTTTGGAAACTCCTCCAAAACATCCGTCATTTCATTTCCCCGCTCCCCGCAGCCGATATATACGATAATATCCGCATCGGACCATTTAGCAAGCTGATGCTGCGTCATGGTCTTGCCGGTTCCGAATCCGCCTGGGATTGCAGAAGTTCCTCCCTTAGCAATCGGGAAGAAGATATCGAGCACCCGCTGTCCTGTTACCAAAGGTCTGCTAATGGGCAGCCTTTCCTGCACCGGCCTCGGCATACGGACGCCCCACTCTTGATACATTTTCAGCTCATGGGTATTGTTTTTCTCATCCTGAAGTTCCACCAATGTTTCTTCGATGGAATAACTTCCTGAATCTTTCACCCGCACAACCCTTCCGGATATCCCCGGAGGCACGATGAGTTTGTGCGTGATTAAAGAAGTCTCTTCCACCTCACCGAATATCTGTCCTTCTTTGAGCTTGTCTCCCTCTTTGACCAGAAGCTTTACTTCCCACTTTTTTTCTGTGTCCAGAGAGAGCAGTCCAATCCCTTCCGGGATAAAGCCTTCAGAAATCTCATTGATTTTGCTCAGCGGTCTTTCGATCCCGTCAAATATATTTCCAATCAGCCCCGGTCCTAATTTTACGGATAAAGGTTTTCCGGTGGATAACACCTTTTCACCGGTTTTTAAACCTTCTGTTTCCTCATAGACTTGTATGGTGCCGATGTCGCCTTCCAGCCCAATCACTTCTCCAAGAAGTTTCTTCTCCCCTACCATGACCATTTCCCGTATTTGAAAATCGCTCATATTTGCTGCTTGAACGACAGGACCATTGACCATGTTGATAAGTCCTTCTCTATTCATCTATCCCACCTGCTTCTTTCAAGACAGTATACAGTTTCTGTCCAATTTGCTTTCGGTGCTGCTCGATCATCATATACATCGATAAATCGATTCGAAAGGATTTCCCTTGATCGATTCCCTGCACGCCTCCAATCATATCCGGATCCCCGGTCTGAATGGAAATTTGCTCTTCTTTGAAGCCAAATTCCTTCCCTTGCGCCGCTACCAACGCCGAATATCTTTCGATATCCCGTTGTGTGAGAAACAATCCTATCGAGTCTTCGTTTTCAAAATAAGAAAAAATCTTCGATAAAAGCTTTCTTAAAAAGTTTTCATATGATTCGCTTTCCGTAAATGCAATCGCCATCTGCCTTAAGTTTCGGATATGCCTTTCAACCAATTCCTGCTGTTTGGCCAAAACTTGCTGTTTTCCATTCAGCTTTGCTTTCGATATCCGTTTGTTTCGCTCCAAAAGCCCTTTTTTGTGTAATTCATTCATGATCTTTTCTTCTCGCTTCTTCAGGTCCTGCTGATGGGCTTTTATCTTTTCTTGATTCTGCTTTTCCAGCTCCTGCAGCTTGTCGTTGAATTCTTCTTGTGCTTTTCCTAAAACCAATTTTGTGAATACATCCAGTTTTTCTTCAATGGTAACCATATCCACCACCTCATATCTTCAGTCCGATAGACTCTTTGATATACCGCAAAATATAATCCCTGCGCCCCGGAATATCCGGACTCGGAATTTCTACGATTAGAGGAAGATCCCGATCGGTTTTCATTTTCATCAGCTCGTCTTCAACCATCAGCGCAGCCTTTTCCGTAATGATAATAATTTCCGCTTTCCCTTCTTCGATCAATTCTTCAAGCAAACGGAGTATTTCTTCCCTGGTACGGGCCACAAATCCTTCTATTCCGGCAAGGCGCATTCCGATTTTAATATCATGATTATCGCTGATCAAACAGGTTCTCATATGCTCACCCTATATTCTTCCGAGAATTAAGATGGATATGATCAACCCATAAATCGCGATCCCTTCTGCAAGACCTACGAAAATCAATGTCTTACCAAGGATGCCCGGATCCTCCGATACTGCTCCCAATGCGGCGGAACCAACCGCGCCAACGGCATAGCCTGCTCCCAATGTAGCCAGCCCGGTACTCAAGGCAACTGCAACAAAGCCAAGACCTGAAGCGCTTCCTTCTCCTTCTGCAACCGCATGGGCAATGTTCGGAACGAAAAGTGACACGCTTAAAATCATCATCGTAAGGAAAACAAATAAGTTCACTCGCAAAATCCGTTGCATCTTCCTTTTATCGGTAGTTTTCTTTTGATACAACAAATACACTCCTGTCAGAATTGTAAGAGCAACCAGCATGATTGATGATACCAATATTCCCTTCATCTTTCATTATGCCTCCCATTCTAAAATTTCTTTTTTAGTTTGCTAAAGATTTGGTTTTTTTGAATAGATTGAATTCTTTAAAGTTCAGTTTAATCGGATTAAACAGTATTCCTTCACCCTTGTAATATTTGCTGAACATCTCATAGTATTCCAATCTCAGACCTTGTATAAAGACGATCAGCCCTTCCAAACCGATCACGATAATATTTCCAATGATATAGATCACAATGCTTCCTGCAAAACTTCCCGTGATCTCCGCCATTGTATGAAAAGCGACGAATAAGCCTACGTGGTTTAATGCAAAGGCGCCTACCCGGATGAAAGACAGCGTATTGCTTAGCATGTTTAATATGGTTTCAAAGACTTCAAATCCGCTTTCCACATAATAGCTGGAGGCTGATTCGCTATACAATGGCCGCTTTTTCAAAAGGAGATTGGACAGCGGTTCCCTGATGAAAATCACCGCTAAAGTCGCCACTATCAAGAAATAGCATACCGGATTGGGCAGGATTTGCCGACCCGTTGCAATATTTAAAACAACAATGAGAAGGCTGATGTAGAAAATCAATCCTGTCAATCCATTCCTTCCAAGCAATCCCTCCTTTAGATCTTTTTGTTTCCATGCATTGATCATACTTATTACAAAGCTAAATAATAATAGAATGACTCCTAACACGACAGAGCTTATCAGCATTTGATCGATGTTTTCCATCGGGCGGATAAGCAGTGCCGGTAAAACATGTTCAAATCCAAAGATACTGCCGTATAAAAACCCAAAGATGGTCGAACTTGTTCCTAATCGCACAAATATTTCTCCAAATACCTCTTTGCCTTCCTTCCTGCGCAAGAACAAACCTGCCAAAAGAATGACCAATCCTTGCCCTACGTCCCCAAACATTGCTCCAAACAAAAATAAATAGGTCAATGTTAAAAACATCGTCGGATCGATTTCATTATAGGAAGGCACCCCATACATGTGAACCAATGATTCGAACGGCCTAAACAGCCAATTGTTTTTCATCTTCGTAGGCGGGGTCATATGCGCATGCACTTCAGAGGGATCTTTAAAAGCGATGATGACGCTGTCCTCCATCGCCTCAAATTGCTTTGACAAAGCTTCCTTGGCGCTTTGAGGCACCCAGCCCGCCAGATAGAAGAAATTGTTGGTGCAAGCAAGTTCATTCTTGACCTTTGTCATCTCTTCTTCCATCTTTAGCCTGCTGTAGGCACATGCCACCAATTCCGCATACTGTTCCTTCAAGGAAGCCATTTTTTTCGATAAAGCATCCAACTGATCGCGGACTTCCTTTTTCTCCTCTTCCAGCTTCTCTTTGATCTCCTTTGGATTGCCTGAAAACGCTTTTGGCATACTGATTTCCTGGAAGTTCAAGGAGCGCAAAATGCGATCGGTTTCTAACTGCAACTCTCTGGGGGAAATGACCATATAGACTTCTCCCTCTACATAATCACTCCCGATATGAAGCACGATTGCAGAGATGTTCTCATAATTTTTCTTGATCTTCAATCGATTTTCCCTCGATAAAATGCCTACCTTATAATCGAAAAACTCAAGCTGGTTTAAAGCGCCGATCTCAATATCCAGTCCTCTTAAATATTGGATATGCCCTTCAAATGCCT
>JAMNXX010000255.1 GCA_023623095.1 Bacillota bacterium
ATGGAAATTTGGGGCAGTTAAAACATCTTAAAAAAGAAAATCCGGATTTAATCATTGCTGTTTGCGGATGTATGATGCAACAACCGCATGTTGTTGATGAAATCAAGAAGAAATATAAGCATGTCGACTTAATTTTTGGAACGCATAATATTCATACTTTTCCCGAATTGCTTGCAAACTGTAAGAAATCTGATGGTATGTTGATCGATGTATGGGATAAAGAAGGAGAGATCATAGAAAATCTACCTGCGATCAGGAAATTTCAAACAAAAGCTTTTATCAATGTCATGTATGGGTGCAATAATTTTTGCTCCTATTGTATCGTACCGTATACGCGAGGAAGGGAACGAAGCAGAGAACCAGAATTGATTCTTGATGAAATTCGTCAATTGGTATCAAAGGGCACAAAAGAAGTAACGCTTTTGGGGCAGAATGTAAACTCCTATGGCAAGACGCTGGAAAATCCTATTGATTTTGCAGAACTCCTGTATCGGATCAATGAAATAGATGGGTTAGAAAGAATTCGTTTCATGACTTCTCATCCAAAAGATTTATCTTATCGGTTGATTGAGGCAATGCGGGATTGTGAAAAAGTGTGTGAACATATTCATCTTCCCCTTCAATCGGGAAGCACACAAATTTTAAAAAAAATGAACAGGCATTATTCAAAGGAACAATATCTGGAATTGGTTGAGACTCTTAAAAATGAAATTCCTGATATTGCGATTACGACTGATATTATCGTAGGATTTCCAGGGGAAACGGAAGAAGATTTTGAACATACGCTGGATGTAGTACAAAAAGCACAATTTGATTCCGCATTTACATTTTTGTATTCGATTCGAAAAGGAACGCCCGCTGAGAAAATCAAGGAACAAATTCCAGATGAAATTAAACATAAACGATTCAATCGATTGGTAGAAATATTAAATGAAATTTCTGCACGAAAAAACGCTTGTTACAAAAATCAAATTGTTGAGGTATTGGTTGAGGGGGAAAGTAAAAATGATCCAACGAAATTGATGGGGCGTACACGAACCCATAAACTTGTAAATTTTCCAGGGGATAAAGAATTAATTGGAAAAATGGTATCTGTAAAAATAACTGAAACAAAGACTTTCAGTCTAAACGGTGTAATTGCTTCAACAAAATGAGTCAAATCGATGAAAGCGAGAGCGAAGTCTTGCAAAAACAAAACTTCATCTGAGTTCTGTTTTCGTTTGTGATATAATAAAAACAGCATATTGCCTAGGAGGGATATTGCTCTCATGAAAAATTTGACTCCAATGATGCAACAATATATGAAACTAAAGGAACAGCATAAGGATTGCATCCTATTTTTTCGCCTAGGAGATTTTTATGAAATGTTTTTTGATGATGCAATCGTTGCATCAAAAGAATTAGAGATTGCATTAACAGGAAGGGATTGCGGATTGAAAGAACGGGCACCCATGTGTGGAGTGCCTTATCATTCTGCCCAAAATTATATTGCTAAATTAGTTGAAAAAGGTTATAAAGTAGCAATTTGTGAGCAAATTGAGGATCCGGCTACTGCTCGTGGAATTGTAAAAAGAGATGTTGTTAGAATTATTACACCGGGCCCGATCGTTGATACATATATGCTTCATGAAGAAAAAAACAATTATATTTTATCATTATATAAAGAAGAAAAAGGGGTTGGGATTAGTTTTGCAGATATCTCTACAGGAGAGTTAAAAACGGCGGAATTTACAGGAAAAGAATATATCAATCAAGTATTCGATGAAATATTTAGAATTGATCCCAGTGAAATTATTACGAATATACCAGAAGAAGATCAACTTATTAGAAATAAAATTCGCATCTCTGCAGCTTATATCAGCAATTTTGGGGATTGGGCATTTCAATTGGAACATGCTGAAAAAAAGATAAAGGATCATTTCCAAGTACTCACATTGGAAGGCCTGGGAATCTCTGACAAACCATATGCGATTTGTGCAACTGGAGCATTGCTTGAATATTTGCATCAAACGCAAAAAAAATCTCTCTTTCATATCAATAAAATAAATTACTATACTTCTGAACAATATGTCCTTCTTGATAAATCAACACGAAGAAATTTAGAATTAACAGAGACAATCAGGGATAAAAGCAAAAAAGGTTCTTTATTCTGGGTGCTGGATAAGACCAATACGGCCATGGGAGCACGAACATTGAGAAAATGGATTGAATCGCCTTTGAGAGATATCCACGAAATTCAATACCGATTAGATGCAGTAGAAGAATTAAAGAATAATCTAACTGCCAGAGAGGAGCTAAAAGAATTATTAAAGAAAGTATATGATCTTGAGCGTTTGGCTGGCAGGATTTCATATGGGAATGCAAATCCACGAGATTTAATTGCATTAAAAGTATCATTAAAGACATTGCCAATGATTAAAGAGATTGTAGACTCTCTAGAGCAGTCTTTATTTCAAAAGCTATTTCAGAACATGGATTTGTTGGAGGAAGTAGTCGATTTAATAGAAGATTCTATTATCGAGGACCCACCTGTTTCGATAAAAGAAGGTCAGATTATAAAAGATTCCTATAATCAAGAGCTGGATTCATTAAGGGAAGCGATTACAGGAGGAAAGAAGTGGATTGCAGATTTAGAAAATCATGAAAAAAAAGCGACGGGAATTAAATCGTTAAAAGTGGGATTTAATAAGCAATTTGGTTATTATATAGAAGTGACCAATTCTAACCTGGGATTGGTGCCTGAACATTATATCAGAAAACAGACATTGGTAAATTCAGAAAGATATATTACTCCTGAATTAAAAGAAGTAGAATCAAAAGTTTTAGGGGCAGAAGATAAAATCATCGATTTGGAATACAAGCTTTTTATAGAAGTAAGGGATAGGATTAAAGAATTCATTGAATCGATTCAAAATGCTGCATCTTCTATTGCAGCGCTAGATGTATTGCTTTCTTTTGCTGAAGTAAGCGATCAGTTCAATTACACAAAGCCCATTATCAATGACGAGGATAAAATTGAGATTTCTAACGGACGCCATCCAGTTGTTGAAAGAATGATGGAAATGGGCATGTTTATTGCGAATGATACTTTGCTGGATTGTGATGAAAATAGGCTTCTCATTATTACCGGACCGAATATGGCGGGGAAATCGACTTATATGAGACAAGTGGCATTAATCGTTCTAATGGCACAAGCCGGCTGTTTTGTTCCTGCTGATAAGGCGGTGGTTGGTGTTGTGGATAAAATCTTTACTAGAGTGGGGGCATCAGATGATCTAGCTCAGGGACAGAGTACTTTTATGGTAGAAATGAGTGAGTTGGCAAATATTCTTAATAATGCCACAGACAAAAGCCTCGTTATTTTAGATGAGGTAGGACGTGGAACAAGTACGTATGATGGATTGAGTATTGCTTGGTCATTAGTTGTTTATTTTGTATTGTATTTAATGAGTGTTTCTTTAAG
>JAMNXX010000095.1 GCA_023623095.1 Bacillota bacterium
GCTGACCAACATAATCAATGTAGATTTCGGCAAATGAAAATTTGTAATCAATCCATCTACGACTTTAAAGGTATATCCCGGGTATATAAATATATCTGTCCAGCCTTGTCCAGGCTGGACAATTCCGTGATCATCTGCAACGCTCTCTAAAGTTCGGGTAGAAGTCGTTCCTACGGAAATAATCCTACCTCCTCTTTTTTTTATTGAATTGATCAAATCAGCAGTTTCTTCATCGACCCTGTAAAATTCTGAATGCATAGAATGCGCCTCAATTTCTTCCGTTTTTACTGGTCTGAAAGTTCCTAATCCAATATGGAGCGTAATAAATGCGATTTGAACTCCCTTCTGACGGATCTGGTCTAATAGTGCTTCTGTAAAATGCAATCCTGCAGTGGGTGCCGCTACAGAGCCATCGCATTTGGAATATACCGTTTGATATCTTTCTTTGTCTGTTAAAGTCTCTTTGATATAAGGAGGCAGAGGCATGACTCCCAATTGATCCAAAATCTCTTCAAAAACTTCTCCATGATATTGAAATTCTGCAATTCTAGAACCATCTTGATTGATATGGATAATTTTTGCTTCTAAAATACCCTCTCCAAAAATAATTTTATCTCCAACTTGGGCTCTTTTCCCAGGTTTCACCAAGACTTCCCAATGATGTAAATCTAACTTTTTCAGAAGCAAAAACTCAACTTTCCCTTTCGTCTTGTCTTTGATTCCAAACAGGCGTGCCGGAAGCACCTTTGTATCATTAAGGACAAGACAATCCCCTTCTTTTAGATATTCTAAGATATTTTTAAATATTCTATGCTCAATTTTTCCGGTTTTTCGATCCACAATCATCAATTTTGAATGATCGCGATTCTCAATCGGTTTTTGTGCAATTAAATTTTCTGGTAAAACAAAATCAAAATCCTTTGTTTTCATCCTCTTAAGACTCCTTACTCTACTTTTGTCCCCCTATAATAGTATGTTAAAATCTGCTTATAGTCAAAACCCTCTTCCGCCATTTTTTTCGCTCCCCATTGGCTCATTCCCAATCCATGTCCCCAGCCTCTTCCATTAAATATATATTTCCCGGAAGGGGCGGTCGGTAAATCGGTGATTTCTATATATTTAGAACCGTTAAATAGAATCGTGCCTTCTAGAGAACTTTTCTCTTCTAATCCAGATGCTGTAATCACATATTTGTTTTTGGTATCAATTGCTTTTGGCTCCATTGCAGGATCGCTCAAAACATTCATTGATGATTGTTCATTAGAATCTTTTACAACTTCAAACCATGTGCTTTTCATATTATTATATCCAAATACGCTTCGAATCTTCTCTTTTTCCAAAATTCTTTCTCCCGTAGAGCCTCTAATGACCAATTTTAAGACTCTCCCGTTCGGAGAGGTCTCCAGTATTGAAATATCTTGCACTTCTCCTACGGACAATCCTTGAGATGCTAATATTTGCTCGATTTCTTGTTTTGTATATGTTATCGTCCATCTGTCATTTGGAGAACCGATGGAATACGGATCTGGTACCCCTTTAATATAATCTAAAGGATATGTCCACACATTTTCTGCATTCTCTGTATGTCCTCCGCTATTTGAATGATAAAATGCATTGATCAACTTTCCATTATAGGTCAATACACGGTCTTTTGTTTCATCTACTGCTTGCCTACTTGCCGGATGTTCGCTATCATAGCCCCCATATACTTGGCAATGCGTACTTGCACACAGATCAAAACCATGCTGTGCATGCTTGTTTAAATTCAAAATCGTATAATTTCTGGCTGCCACTGCTTGTGCTTTTTGTGCCTCAATAGGCCAACTTCCGGAAACTTCTCTCGGGACAACTCCGTAAAGATATTCCGTTAAATTGACCCTATTGATCACCGTTAAATCACTACCTGCATAACGTTGGATCATCACATCTCCTCTAAAAGTTTTTCCATCTATCTGGATCAAATTTCTGCTTTTAAAATAATACGGTCCTGTATGATACATAAATAGAACTTTCCCATTCTTATCTACAACCTGAATCCGCTTCTGATCCTGTGAAAAAATATTCAGCTGCGTATTCGGTAAAATATTCCGAATGGAATCACATGCCTCTTTTGCTTTCGCATACGTTGTATGCATTCCAACCCAAACCCTCCAACCATTTTCATAAACAAGATACGGATCCTCTGGCAGTTTAGGAAGGGAGTACATAAAATTTTCAGCCTCTTGCTTGCTGCTAAATACATTCCCAATTTGAATATGATTGGGTCCTTGAATCCCTGCCGTATTTTCATCCCTAGCCTCATGAAAATCATATTCTACAGATTTTCCATTCGAATTGATAAAATAGCTATCTTTTCGAATATAGATATCATTTTGGCCAAAATTCATCAAACTGATAAATGAATTTCCTTCATCATATCCGAATTCGAATCCGCCGGCAGAACGTAAAGATACAATGGGTGTTGCGCTTTGCCCATACCGAATTCCGATTTTCACCTTCTCTGGAATTTGAATGGAATGATTTTGCCCATAAGCAGTGGAGCTTAAGATCATGATGCCTATCAGACAGATCAATATATTGCAAATCATCTTCTTGCTAAATCTTTTCATATATATTCTCCCCCTTAGCCCATATTTGTTTTGATATCTTTCTGCGCAAAACATTATATACTTCTATTGAACAGATGTATTTTCGACAAATAAATGCTAAAATCCTCTATCTTTTAAAGAATGTAATCTTTTTGAAACAATAAAAAACAAAATCTTTCATTGAGAGATTTTGGATAAAAAATAAAAACTGAAATTTTTTTATAGAGGATTTAATGCAAAAACAAAGGCCCTACAGAAAAGCCGCCCGCAAAATAACGGTATGAAAATGCCAAACATTATCTTCTATAAAACAAATTTAGAAGAATGCTCAACACGATACTTAAAAGGATACTGGTTATAATCGGAAAATAAAAAGTGACATTCCCCTTTTTATAAAAGATATCACCAGGCAATTTCCCTAGTCCTATTTTTCCACCCAGTATCATAACGAGTCCCATAATCATGATCAGGCCACCTATTAGAATCATTGTTTTTCCCAAGGATTCCATATTGACTCCTCCCATTATCCTTATCATTCTTTAAACGGTAAACCAATATGTTCATATGCTCGTTTCGTTGCAATCCTTCCTTTGGGCGTTCTCTGAATGAACCCATGCTGTAAAAGGAAAGGCTCATAAACATCTTCGATAGTTGATTTTTCCTCTCCAGTCGCGGCTGCTAATGTTTCAATTCCAACAGGTCCCCCATTAAATTTTTGTATAATCGTATATAATATATTCCTATCAACATTATCTAACCCCAATCCATCGATTTCCAGAAGGTTTAGCGCTTTTTCTGTAATATCTTTAGAAATTTTTCCATTTCCTTTTACTTGAGCAAAATCTCGCACGCGTTTTAACAATCGGTTTGCAAC
>JAMNXX010000312.1 GCA_023623095.1 Bacillota bacterium
TAACGGATTAAATTTGCATTGCGCATTTGCAGTAACTTCTCAGCGGTACGGACGACCACGGGGCGGGGATCATTGTCTATATAGCTGCGAAGAGAAGCCTCATAGTCGATATATGTGTGTTCGAGCGCCTCGAGCGTCTTCAGCTTCATTAGCGGTGAGGCATACCATTCATCCAGATTTTGTGCACTATTACCATAATCCAACTTGCTCTTCATTGTGAATACAGTATCACTAATTATTTTTTGTTCTTCCTCGCTTAAACCACTGGAGTAGCTGTTTGCAATAAACTCCTCATATTGAGCATAGTTGTAGATATTGTTTTCAGCAAAAATCGCCTCGTTTGAGATAATTTCATCTATTTCAGAAATAAGGGCAGCCTTCTTGCCCGGTATATCGTATTCGGCAAGCTCTTCGGGTTCAAGCGTTTCTCCGTAAAGTCCAAACATCTCATTCTGATAATATCCGTAAATGCCATGGGTAGTTAGACTATCATATGAACGCAAAAATTCGCTCAAAAATGCAAACCATGTTAATACACCCATAGCAACAATAATTGCAAGAATACGCCAATTCCATAGCTTCTTAATTTCGCATGCAAATATTCTCATAATAATTCCCTCTTTTTATAAATCTTTGTAGCAATGAATGCGGTAATGGAAAGCACAGTAAGAGAAAGGAAAAGCCCTATGCTCTCAAAGTTAGCCCATATGATGTCTGCTCCACCGTCGGTGAACCACAGCCCGCTATTTTTCCATAACCAAATGGGAGTAAGACCCCAAATGGCCCGTGAAACCGAGCCCATTGGAAAGAGGACCTTAACAAGAAATGTGATCCCTATTACCAATGCAGCGGCTATGAACGCTCCATATCCATTACGAACAAATACCCCAGCTGCATACCCCAACAGGCAAAAGCAAATTGCCATGCCAAAGGTTATGCCTATTGTCGCCCAGAGATACCCTTTAACAGTGAAGCTTTGCCATGTCATGAAAGGCTTACCGTATTCATTCACAGCGTAGTTAAACATACTTGAAACATTGTCATCCCACACACCAGAAAAATCGAATCTGAGGAAAAATACACACAAACTCACTCCAAGAACTACGGCAGTCAAGGCTATTGCCACCGTCAGCGAAGCGCACAACTTTGTCCTGAGTATCCGTCGTCCAACTTTTGTAGCGCTGATAATATGTTCGGTGTCTCTCAAGTTTTCGTAGGTTACCGATATAAGCGCAGCAAATAATGCTAGCAAACAGCTTTCCGCAATGATTGCCATAAACATAGTCTTAAACAACATACTGTGGAGATAATGAGTCTTTTCACCGAAGTATTTTGACAAAGCATCACCGTTAGCGGCTTTCTCATCAATTACATGTTGTAATTTTTCATACTTATTACGTATATTCTTAGCGTTTTCGCCTGTAATACCGTTCTTTCTTATATATTTTTCTGCAATTTCGTTTGTCTTTAGCCCTTCAAAGATATTGACAATATCCGCTTCATAATTCAAGCTATAATCGTTGTAACTGGCTATAGCAATGACAGCATTTAAAACAATGCACAGAACAACGAAACCAATCATCACGGGTAAAAGCACAAGTTTTTTTAGTTCGAATCTAAATAGCATCTATCCACCTCACATTGTCTCATCACGATAAATATATAGGAAAACATCCTCAAGGTTTGGACTGACACTTCGCGCCACATCGCTGCAGTTGGTCTCGCTTACGAAGCGCGTGATGGTTTTGCCGTTCTCTTGGTGTTCTGTGAGCACTAGATAAGGCGAATTAACACTGGTAATATCGTCCGTTTCATAGACCTTACCCATAAGGGTCTGACATATTGATGCAGGTGTGTCGTTGGTGAATAGCCTGTGATTTTTAATCATAACAACCCTACTTGCGATTGTTTCAATGTCCGACACAATATGCGTCGAAAGAATAACAATGCGGTCTTTGGATAGAGACGAGATAAGATTACGGAAACGGACACGTTCTTTTGGATCGAGCCCTGCCGTCGGCTCGTCAAGAATTAGGATTTTGGGGTCATTCAGCATAGCTTGAGCGATTCCAACGCGCTGAATCATACCACCTGAAAACTTCTTCATTTTCTTATCGCGTACATCTGACAAGCCCACAAGCTCTATGAGTTCGTCAGCCTTTTGCTTTGCTTTGTCACGAGCAATACACTTTAGCGCGGACATATATAACAGGAACTCTCTTGGCGAGTGGTTTCCATAGTAGCCAAAATCCTGCGGCAGATAGCCGATAATGTCTCGATATGAAGCATCAAGCCCGAAGATTTCATCTCCATTCCAAAGGATTTCACCCTTTGTGGGAAAGATAAGTGTCGTGAGCATTTTTATAAGCGTAGTCTTGCCTGCACCATTTGGGGCAAGCAAAGCATAAATACCGCTGGAGAATTCGAGATTGATATCTTCCAAAGCAGTGAAATTTCCATATTTCTTAGTTACATTGTTAAGTGATAGCATATTTTTTTACCTCCGATAGCATTTTTGAAACTTGATAAGCAAGTATAGCCCCTCCGAGAATGGCAAGAACGACGGAAAAGGCAGTTGGCATTTCACGTAATATCGTCTCCCATTTATCTCTTAGCAAGAATGGGATTACAGTATTTACGACCACCCATACAGCCGAAAACACAGCATATACCCATTTACCATGAAGGAAACGCATAAAGGATATACTCAAGATAGCACAGAAAAACAGGGCAAACAGGCAAAGCGGAAACAGCGAGAAGAATTCATATCCACTTTCTGTACTGATTATCGTGATAACCGCAGTGTATACAAAGCCGACAACAGAGTAACAAATCACCCGTAGCGCGGTTACTTGCTGTATGGTGTAGTAACAAGTCTGTTTTAGTTCGTATAACCCACAGACCCGCTCCGATGTTTCAGCAAACATAGTTATCAATAGAAAAAACAGCGGGGCAACAGCAATAGAGGCAGAATAGCGGTAATCATCAGGTGCAAAACTGAATAGCATAAGAACAACTGCAAGAGTAACAGCAGTAAAGAACAAGCTATACCCAGTATCCCAAAATATGAAACGGAAGCCGATGATGCGCAACATCTCTGCAATCCTTTCTCTTGCCGTTTGCGGCTTGACTAAACCATGCGAAAGGATGTATTTAATACTTTTATTCTTTGTTTTCTCATCCATAATCGGCAAACTCCTTTCTAATCAGATTAATAAGGCGGTAATACTTGGACTTTACACTTCCCTCAGGAATTCTTTCTATACCTGCGATTTCAGAGAATGTGTACCCTCCGAAGATGTGAAGCCGGAAAATTTTCTGCGTATCTGCAGGCAAACCGCCCAGAAAAGTGCATATCTTCTCTGTAAAATCCCTGTCTGCTAACTGCCGAGTGAAGTCTGATTCATCAATCGGCTCCACCTCGTCAAGCGATATTGTCTTTGTCATCTTGTGATAGTTGCGTGAACGAAACCAATCCACAACCTTATTTGTCGCAATCCTGTATAACCATGTTCGGAATCCTGCACCTCGCTTCATATCGTAAAACCTTGCTGTCTTGAGCATCGAGATAAATATCTCCTGTGTTAGTTCAAGAGCAATATCTGCATTGAAAACTTGTTTTCTCACAAAACCGTAAATCTCGTCATAGTAATATCTCACCAGTTCATCAGCGGCAGCGCGGTCGCCGTTTCGCTGTATTTTCTTTATTAGGTGCAGCTCTTCCAACCGCACCACCTCCTTTGTCTGTTTATCTATATATTCGTAATGAATAAAAAAATAGTTTCAAACTAAGAAAAATATTTTAGGATTTTGCTGCGCTCGTAACAAAGATAGTTACAATTCCGCATCCATTTTGCCAACTCAACTCTATCCCTTTTAGGGCAGTTGATATGTTGCCCCGAACAATAAAAATAAAGGTTTCCCGGTATCAGCATCTTCCTAAAAATAGCCGAACGAAAAATGCAATGGCGTGAAACCCTTTGTTTGTCAGCGTTTGTATAGCCTCTATTTCTCCACCATTGACATCAATGTTACACACTCTGCAGTAGTCTACAGCCAATCAGACTTCGCTATAGCTCGTCTTTTTGGGCAGCCTTTGTATGGGTGGAACATCAGCTTCTTTAGTCCTTTCACTCCTTCACAAGCTGTGTGACCATCTCCACATGGGATGAGCCGCTTGGATTGATGTCTTGGGAATGTTTTATGTTTTAAGAATACATTTAATTACTTTATTTTTCTACTGTATTTTCCATATGTTAATCTATCAAGTAATAAGATTTAAAAAAGAGTACATGTTATAAAAATGAAAAAGTACTGGAAAGAACAAAATACCAATCAGCTTGTTTTCTCTGCGCGCAACCTCTTTTTATGCAAGCAAAACTACTTTTCAACATAAAATTCAACTAATCGTCATTTAAGGGTAATATATAGTTAAGCACTTGCACTTTAAACTTCTTGAAACAAGGGGAGAAATATTGTGTATAAAATTCTGTTAGTTGATGATGAACGTTCCATATTAGATCTGCTGGAAATGATATTGAAAAGAGAGCAATTTCAGGTAGCTACAGCTTCTGACGGAAAGTCAGCCATGGCTCTATTCGATTCCTTCAACCCTGACCTTGTTCTATTGGACCTTATGTTGCCAGATACAAATGGACATGATTTGTGCAGAGAAATGGCAAATAAACGAAGAGTTCCAATCATAATGCTTACAGCCAAAAATGATATCATCGACAAGGTCCTCGGTCTTGAGCTAGGAGCTGACGACTATATTACAAAACCCTTTGATACAAGAGAGCTGGTAGCCCGCATAAAAGCTGTACTACGACGTCTGAAGAAGAATGAAGCTGACGACAGAAAGATCTTAAGCCATCTTGATCTGGTAGTAGATCTGGAAAATCGAACTGTGACGAAAGGTGGTAAACCTATTGAGCTCACCTTGAAGAAATATGAGCTTTTGGAGGTACTCATCAAAAACCCCCGGAAGGTGTTCGGACGGGAGGAACTTCTCCAACAGGTCTGGGGCTATGATTTCATGGGCGATACCAGAGCTGTAGATATTTGTGTTACACGATTAAGAAAGAAGATTGAGGATGACAGCAGCAATCCAAAGCACATTTTAACCGTATATGGCTTCGGTTACCGGTTTGGAGGTGCATAGGATGAAGCTTAAAGAAAAGTTGATCCTATACTACCTATCAGCAACATTCGTGATTCTGTTCTTTGTTGGTTTTGCCGTTCTTAATGCAATCAAAAGCCTGAGCATCAATACGATGGAACAGCAGTTAATTGGCCAAAGCAGTCTGGCAGAATTGTACATTTCTCAGCTTCACGCTCTCCAAAACGAAGGGTCTGACGAACTGAGCGACGAAACGGCTCAATATGTAATCGGAAAGCTAGGTCTTGTTTTCGGTAATATCCGTATATATGATAACAATTTACGTCTTCAGGCTGCTTCTAAAGATAATACCGAAATCAGCATCACCGATATGGAAAACACCGAAATACTAAGTGCTGCGGCTAAAGGAGACTATGCTTACTTGGTGAGAAATAGCACCGCCTTCTTCGCGTCACCAATCACCTTTGAAGGCAATCCAATCGGCATTCTGGAGATTATATACCCAATGAGCTTTCTCGAAAGCCTGATTTCAGGAGTTTCAAATATTCTGTTCTTTGGTGCTTTCATATTTGCAGTGCTTATGACCCTTATCAGCATCTATATCGCCGCAAGACTAACAAAGCCGATTCATAAGCTGGCTGAAGTCGCCAATAACTACGCCAACAGGATTTTTACACCGGTTGAAATTAAGGGCTCCGACGAAATATCCCAGCTTTCCCGCAGCTTCAATGCAATGGGTATTCAGCTCCAGGATTATATACAAAGACAAAAACAATTCGTGTCGAATGTGTCCCACGAACTCAGAACCCCCCTTACAGCCATAAAGGGCTATTCGGAGTTTCTTGCCGATGAAATCGGGGACAGACCTGATCTGAAGAAGGCCGTCTTTCATCTCAATAATGAGTCGGATCGGCTTGCCAAGCTTGTGGACGAAGTATTGACGCTATCCAGGATAGAAACAGGCCGGGAGGAGTTTCATCTTGATAAGCTTAATCTTTCAAGCCTTATTAAGGATACAACCGAAAAATTGCTGCTCCGGGCACAAAAATATGAAATAAAAATCGTTTCAGACATAACCCCTGAGGTTTATGTGAGAGGAGATAAAGAAAAGCTGGTTCAGGTAATTGTGAATCTGCTCGATAATGCATTTAAATATTCGCCCCCGCAGTCTACGGTAAGGGTGAGCTTATACAAAGAAACAGCTGAAGCAATCCTTATGGTAGTTGACCAGGGAATCGGCATCCCTGAGAAGGACAAGTTAAAAGTGTTCGACCGCTTTTATCGGGCTGAAAATGCCCACAGTATTTCCGGAACAGGGTTGGGCCTTTCTATTGTAAAGCATATTGTCGATGCTCACGGCGGGTCAATCAAGTTTACAGAGGGAGTCGAGGGCGGTACGACCGCGATACTGAGGCTTCCTGCAGAAGCCTAATTGTTACAACTTTGAAACAAGTTCGATGTAAGTATGAAACACGATACTGCTATGCTATAGTAAGACACGACAAGGCACAATTCAAAAGGAGGAGTTTTTATGAAAAGAAAATTTATAATTGTACTTTTACTTTTTGCATTGATATTTATATCGACGGCCTGCACAGACTCGCAGCTGAATACAGGAAAAGTCAAGGTTATTGAAAAACAGGATTCCAACAGCGCAACCGTTCAGGATAAAAATCAGGATAAAGGGAAGGTCGAAGACGAAGACAAGAATACAAATAAAGGCACGCAGCAGAAAAGCGATCTCGATGACAAAAGCGATGTACTCCAAGCAGACACCGAGGAGTATATCAAAAGCATCATCGAAAAGAGATCCATCAATGTTCTGACCGCAATAAAGAACTATGACATGAAGAAGCTTGCCGATGCAATCCATCCTGATAAGGGAGTTCGCTTCTCACCATACGGATATGTTGATGTCGACAACAATCTTGTATTCACTGCAGAGGAAGTGAAAAACCTAGCTACCGACCCCAAGACATATCTTTGGGGACATTACGACGGTTCGGGTGAGCCCATAGCGCTCAACTTCCCTGACTATTATAAGAAGTTCATCTATGATGTAGACTTTCTAAATGCTGAGCAAGTAGGCTACAACAAAGCCCTAGGCCATGGAAATTCCCTTAACAACAGCTTCGAAGTTTACAAAAATTCGATCATCGTCGAATATTACTTTTCCGGATTTGATCCCCAATATGAAGGTATGGACTGGAGGAGCCTCAGACTCGTATTTGAAAAAAAGGATGATATCTGGTATCTTGTCGGAATCATTCATGATCAGTGGACAATTTAATCCTGCAACCTGCCTCATCTAAAAGGACTTTGGAATTGCTTCCAAAGTCCAGACTGTTTCCTTATGACCACATTGTATGCATAACCTTTTCCTATTTCAACAGGATAGGTGAAACTGACAGCTATATACTCGTTTTTCAGTTTTGAATAATTTTTCTGAAAAATTCTATTGCACCGTTTATATCCCTTTCATCCGGATGTCCTTTTGCCATTCCACCAATTAACTTAAAAGGACCAACGGTGACAAAACCTCTACAACCATAAGTTCCAAGCAGCTGGCAGGACTTGTCTGCAATGATCCGTTCCATTTCTTTTTTGTAAGCTCCTTTTAAACCATAAGTATTGATAAGAAATACTCGTTTTTTGCTCGGCAGGTTGTTTCTGGCAAATTCCAAAACCGCCTTGCTGAATTCACCACCATATGTACCGGATGCAAAACCAATGATATCGTAATCAGATAGGTCTGCCTCTTTGCATTCAACCACATTAATTAGTTTTATATCCTCAAACTCCTTACTAATAGCATCTAAAAGTTTCTTTGTATTCCCATGATGCTGGGAATAATATGCAATCGCAGCTTTCATAAGAACACCTCCTATTTTATCTTTCATTTGAGAGATCATATTGCTCATACGAGTAATAATTGCTATAGTAAATGATTCCTTAAACAGTTAAGCGAACAAAAACAGGGCTTTCAGGTATCTTCACCGCTAAAAAGCATATTTGCTACAAATGGTAAATCACCGAAAAACCCTGTATACTTCACAGACCCTTATTTGTTTTCTATATTTCGTATCAGCCCGTATTCTAATTTTTCAATATGCCCTTTCATAACAGCCTCAGCTGTCGGCGCATGTTAAACGCTCTTTACTAAAATTTAACCACCCTTGGCTCATCCGTAAATGAGCAGAAAGTAGCTGTTGCATCTTCAAAGTAAAGGACCTCTGTATTGTCGTCCTCTGCTGAATACACCGTTTGAAGCTCCGGATAATTATCAAGCATATGTTTTTTGGCTTCCACTCTGTCATCTCTGACAAGCTTCCCTGTGACTCGAAGCCACTTCCCATCGGCATAAGCACAGATCTCCACCTTTGGATTTGCCTGGATCTGCTTCGATACATCTTTTACTTTTCCTGTCTGAATATAAAGTTTCCCTTCAAAAATAGCCACTGTGCCAAATGGCCTAACTCTAGGCTGATCTCCATCTACTGTAGCCAGATAATATGTACCACAATTCTTCAAAAACTCATAAACTTCTTGCATTTTCCGTCCCTCCTGTTTGTCATAATATATTTTTTATATATACCTTTCCAGGTATTCTACAATATCCCTGGCTTTTGGCGGACAGCCTTTAACACATCTATCAAATCCTGAGGTGCATGTACCGATACCCAATCCATCATGCCGTTTATTTTTGAAATTCTGACCAATATACAATTTTTCTTTTAATTGATTCAAAAGATTTTTTTCATGCAGCCTTTCCAGTGCATGAATAAGGCTTCCATAGCAAGCGGAGCAAGCAGCGTCCTCGATAATATGCTTTGACAGCTGCGCCACTCTCCTTGAAGGCTTTATTTTTCTTGATCCTTTATCCTTATTCAATTCAACAATATCGGCATTTGCCAAGTCCGTAGTGCCTACGCCGATATCCTCAGCCATGGCAATATACGGAACTTCCTCAATGCCAAAGCCTATTAGTTGTGCCGCATATGCGTCTATCAGCACAGGATCCTTTCCTGCGATTATCCTGTTCATCTGAACCAGATTGCCGCCTTCCTCAAAGTTAAGGTCCCCATTCATGCCATCAACGATGACCAGAGTTTGTTTGATAAGCTTGTTCAAATAGGCTATAGGCTTATGCAAACCCATGGTATGGAATCTCCTTTTCTCGGAATTGGGGATACAGCCCTTCATATTCTTTAGAGCACAAGTGATGTTGGTCTGGCAGTGGCCTTTAAGGACGAGCAGGAGCCTTCCATAATGACGATTTTATCGCGCCCTTTTGATTGTAAATATTCAATAAGCCCTTCCACGATTTCGGGGGAGGTTGTTGCCCCGGAGCTCGAAGGTTTTAACGAGATTTGGTTTAATCCCAATTATTTTAATCCCAATTATTATATAGGTTTTTGACAATATGGCAAGGTTTTTTTAAGGTTTAAGTATTCATCTTTAGTCAAATGATTAAGTTATTGCTTGACACATAAATATATTTATATCACCCTATACCTATAATAGATTGTATCATAATTATATTTTACCATTTTTTATCAAAATCAAATAGTGGCAATTCGTCTTCCCCTTATTCTGCTTCGCTACATTGAAGTGGGAGTATTCTTGCCAAATATGATAAAATGAACATCAGGAAAAACTTCTGCGACTGCAAATGGTATTCCAGTCAATATGTGTATTTTTCCGCTTCCTGCTGCTTAATTCAAATTCTTCGTTAAAATCAACACTACTATCCCCCGTTATAACTGCTCTCAATTCTCCTGTTTCATAAATAAATTTTACTTCATGCTTTTTGGGAATAGGCCTTCTTTCAATTTCTACAACATGCTGTCCGCTTTCGGGATCAATGCAAGTATAACCGTCAAATTGTTTCGCATATATCGTATGAGGCCCTTCTTTGGAAGGAAATTCTTTTCCTATATCCAATATTTTTCCATCTGTTGTTACATGAGTAGCTTCCACATAATCTAGATCTATCTCCGGTTTAACTTTAAGAACATGGTTATAATATGTCCTTAAATCCCTTTGAGCAGAAGATGACCATGATACACCATATCTTTGGCGAATACCATTATTTATGGCTGTAAAACTATCATATATTGGTTGTGTCTCCTGCCCGTTATAAACAATAATCTGTCCTGCATCAAATCTAACGGTACCGCCTTGCCGGTAATATTCTTCTGTAACACCTAAAAATTGATAGATATCGCTTATAGGTAGATATACGACCATATCTCCGCTTGACCCGTCTAACTGATTATCTGTATAAAACCTCTTACCGCCCTCAGGAAAACTCTTTCCACCAAAACTAGCCTGTATCCACCATCCCTTTGTTCGATACCGTATACCCGATGAGCCTTTATGACCTGTTACTGTAATTTGAGCAAATTGTTTTCCATTAATCTCTTTAATTACTACTTTTTTTCTCCAATATCAGCAGCATAAACAACATAAACATCTACAAAAATGGGGAAAAGGAATGTGAATATTAATGCATATATGATTATGTTTTTAAACTTTTTCACTATACCCCTCTCCTTTTTTAAAATAAAAGAAACATTGCTCGAAATTAAAGCAATGTTTCTTAATCGAAAATATTTTTATTGATAAGGATTTTCTATAGGTATTGGATTAGATAACACTTTTGTTTGTGCATATAAATAACGATGTGTATCCCAATAATCTTCTTCATCTTTGCTTTGCCAAATCCATCTTATATCCATATCCTGTTCATACCACTGCCCCACCTTCACACCCTCTGGAGGATTATCATGACTATGATAGATGAATCTTAAAGTTCCTCTTATCCATTGATTATATTTACGATCCGCATAGGTTAAGTCCTCTGCTGTAATAAAGTATGATTCTTGGATAATTTTATTGTCAATAGCTTCTTGAATATAGGCATCCATCCATTGATCTGCTTTAAGCCATTTACCATTAAACGTTCTTTCACAGGCTATGTGATATCTTAATTTTTCTTTATATCCATCTAAATTTGTATAGTCCCTTCCATAAAGAATAGGCAACCATTTTTCCGTTATTGCAACAATTTCTTTAGGATCTGCTCCACCCTTCCATACCCCATCCATAGGATAATTATATAGTCTTTGGGGAACATCTAAATCAGGATTGACAAAGTTTTCTATCGGTTTTAATTCAATATTTTTGTTTTTGGCTAATTCTGCAATTTTCAGTAACATCACTGCTGTTTCTGCTCTCGTAGCCTGTTTGTCCACCCCTAAAGTACCATCTGGATAACCGCCGATGATGCCTAGTTTGTTTAATCGCTCCGTATAATCTTCAAGAAAATTCTCTTCAACGATTGCACCATTTACTTTATACCCTCTGTAACGATTATATCCTTCCATTTCATCTTGCAAGGCATAAATAGTCATTCTAGCAATTTCACCACGAGTAATAGGGTTATTGTAATTGCCAAATTCATTTCTCTTGATAAGGCCATATTTTCTAGCTGTATTTACTGCCCCCATATACCATTCTTTGTGTTTTGTATCTTTTTCAATAGGAATGTTCATGATTTTTAGGAGTAATGTAGTAAACTCTGCTACGCTAATGCTTGCATCAGGTCGAAATGTTCCATCTGGATAACCATTGATGATTCCTTTAGAAATCAATTCAGCAACAGGTTTCTCTGCCCAATGTCCTTTTAAGTCTGAAAAAGAATTTATTATTTTCTGCGTATCATCTATATCGGAAGCATAAGAAGCAACAACAGATGTAAAAAACATAAACAATACCAACAGTAAAGAAATGTATTTTTTTCTCATAGAAATCCTCCTTAATTAATTTTTTATAATTTCACAACATCCGTAATGACAATTGTATTTCTCTTATCATGTAGCTCTGGCCTATCTTGATTGATAACAGTTATCTCACAATAGTCGCCTTCTTTCATGTTCTTGAATGCTCCTAAAATTTAATTACCCTTGGTTCTTCCGTAAACCAATAGAAAAAAGCTATTGCATCTTCAAAGTAAAGGACCTTTGTATTGTCATCCTCCGGTGTTTTGTTTTTGTTAAGGTATTCTGGATTCACAAGGCACTGCTACTTGACATTTTCCACAACCATATCTGGGCTTGTATTTTTCGCTTGTTTTGTCTACAAATGCAGAGCATGGATAATGATCTTTCCCTTTTTCGATGGTGATGGCATCTACCGGACAATTCTTTACGCATTTGCCGCACATGGAACAGTACTCATATATATTTTCATACTCTCTCTTGTCAGGTGGTAAATATAATTCTGTGATAATGCTGCCAAGTCTTCCGGCTATGCCTTTTGGTGTTATAAGCCCTTTAGAAAGTCCGAAAGTTCCAAGTCCACACACGAAGGCAACATGCCTTTCAGACCAATTGCTTGTAAATTTTGCTTTATGTTTAGTACCATCGTTATTAGACCAGAATCTTTCATCTAAAGCAGGCACAAGACTATCATACCCTTCATCGATTAATACGGATTTTAAATGCATACACAATTTATTCAAAAAGGCTTGCCCTTCAATCCGTCCATGAAGCCATTCTTCGGAAGGCCATGTTTTCTCCCTTCTATTCCCCATTTTAACGGCTTCGCTAAATGGTAAAAAAAATGATATAATCGTCTTGGCTTGCGGCAACCATTCTTTTGGATGCATGAAGTGTTCCCCTATTGCTGATGGCTGTTTCAATCCCATAAAGTACTCATCATCTGCAGAGGCAAATGAAAAAATTGGAGCTTCAAAAATTTTCATTCCCACAACATTTTCTGAAATGGCAATTTCCTTTGATATATAGTTATCTTCTGAATTCTCAACAAAATCCTTTGATATTTCTATTAAATATTGCTTATCCACCTATTTTATCCCCCCCATGGTTGATTATTGTATCGGTTTATCTAAATCAGTCACATGCTATTCTTGATAATATGATGGTTGACATTGTAAACACATATCCTTGCATAGTTCATTTTTGGTTTTATTTTCCACGCATATGGTATATAGCAATTTCAAGTTTAGAAGAATAATATCATCATACAAAGACAATACATATCGTCAAAAATACTGCAAAATTATGCATGGTCCTATTCGAATAGAAAGGGTTCTGACCGTTTTATCCCAAATTACCGTGCTATCTACATTATAGCATTATGTATGATGCAAATTCTATAATACAAATCCAGCTCATCTCTTCAATCTGCACATTACCTAATCTGTCTCCTCCCCCCGCAAAAATAGCCCTTATCAAATCTGTTAACTCGACTATACACTTTCAGGGTTATTGATATGCTCTCGTAAACAATAAAAAATAAGGGTTTCCCGACATTGGCGCTTATGGCAAAGCAGCCTAAAAAAAACTCAATGTCTGGAAACCCTTATTTTTGTCCCTTGCGCTCGCAGGAACACATCGAGGGGTTTTTAGCATTTTTCCAAAATGCCTAGACTTCGTAGTCCGGTCATAATGATCATTAAAAAAGTATTCATAGCATTACTCAACAGCCTATCACTACGTCCACGATACTCATTTCATCCGGCGAAACATTGCAGGGAAGGTAAAGCACCTTCACACCTGCTTCCATTGCTGCTGCCAAAGCCGTGCCAAATTCCGGGTGTGTTTTCACATTAGGCAGCACTTTCCGAACACCGGGCATAGCGATGACAAATGCGATATAGCACTCATATCCTTTTTTTGCCGCTTCCGCAAGTTCGTACAGATGCTTTACCCCGCGCTCGGTGGGTGCGTCAGGAAAATATCCAATGCCACATATTTCCAGCGTACAACCTTTAACTTCCATCAAAATCTTTCGGGAGTCACACTCCAGATAGAAATCCATGCGGCAATTTCCATAAGTATATTCCGGTTTGATCAAAGTGATGTTTTTAAATAGTGCCGGTGAACTGTTCAGCCATTCTTTCACTACCTGATTTGGTGCTTGACTGTCAATATTGACCCAGCCAAGTCCCTTCTTGTACACAGTTATCAGATCGTACTGCGTTTTCCTTGCAGGATTATCTGCTTTCGCAAGTATAACATGGCTGCCGGGCAAAAGCAGTTCTTTGCAGCGCCCCGTGTTCTTTACATGTACTGTTTCAACCTTGCCGTCAAGCTCTACAGACGCTACAAAGCGATTCTGGCGTTTTATGAATTTGGCATGTGTTATATTTTTATACTTCATGTCTGTTTCACGGAACAAATGACCATCTTTATTCCAATGCAAGCAGTTATTTTTTCAAATTTCATTTTTCCACTCCAAGCTTATATTTTCTTATTTTATTCAATCATATCAGCATTTGCCAAGTCCGTAAAGCCTGCACCGATACCTTCATATACGGAACTTCCGCAAAGGATATTCTTTTGGTTCCCTTACTCGACTCAAAGCGTAGCTTTCCAACCAGCTTCCTTAAAGCCTACCAGAACAAAGGCCTCACCGATAAGAATCGGACGCTTCACAAGCATACCCTCTGAGGCCAGCAGGCTAAACTGTTCCTCCATTTCTATAAATTTCTATACACAAAAGAGGCTGTAATTGCTACAGCCTCTTAAGTTTACGTCTGCCTATAAAAAAATTAATCAACTTGTGTTGTCAAGAATATCGGTAAAGTCATCTGCTCGATCTGATCTAAGAGTTCTTCAAGTTCATCCAAATGACGATCTTCATCGTTTAGAATTTGTACAAGCATATCTCTGGTTGCATGGTCCCCTATCTCACCTGCAAGCGCAATGGCATCATTATAAGCTTTGATTGCGCTTTCCTCTGCAGCACGGTCATATTCGATTTGCTTTGGAACGTCCTCTCCAATATGAATATTATTAAGTTCGGTTACGATAGGTTTTCCTCCGAGAAACAGAATCCTGCCGATAAGTTGTTCGGCATGTTTCATTTCCTGTATTGCCCGCTTCTCAAAGCCTTCATGTAACTTACCATAGCCCCAGTCCTCGCACATTTCTGCATGTACGATGTACTGATTGATGGCCGCAAGCTCGTCCGCAAGCAAAGCATTCAGGGTTTCAATAAGTTTTGGATCGCCCTTCATAAGTAAATCTCCTTTCTTTTAAAAAATTTTGTCCGGTTTTAACCTAATAAATATTTTCCGCTATCTTTATCGCATCAACACAAAGCTATGTAACGTGCAGATTTTTATATGTGTTCGGACACTTTGGTTCTATAGTAATATCTTACCTATTTTAGATCTTTTTATCAACCATTATATTTATCATGGGCTTTTACGCCTACTGCTTCATCTGCCAAATAGCTGTGTTCATCTAATTTTTGTTCTTGTAAATACAACTTCCTCTCCACTTTTACCTCCTCCAGGGCTTAATTTAAAAAATCGATTAAAATGTGATATTTTTGATATTATGGAGATTTTACCCGATGACAATAAGAAAGATTGATTATATTTTTCAGAATAATAAAGTAATATTTTTCTTGAATTGGGTCTAAATTTAATGTAATGTTTTTATAAACCACAGTTCTTTGTTTGGAACTTTTGGCTTATTTTTACGCTGGGAGTTGTTAGATATGAGTCAGCTCGTAAAAAAGTTTGGGCAAATCGTAGGCCGCAATATAGAAAAACATCCAAAAAGATCACAAAATCTTTTAAAATTCGGTTACGCATATAGTGGTTTGCAAATGAAATATTTCCCTAAAAAATATTTGCTTCCTAATGAAATATATTCTTCGGTCGTATGCAATCGGCTCATTCGTTATCCTTTATCAAATCCTGAAAATGCAGCAGTTGTGAATATATTTTTTCCGTGTGAATTGCTGCATGCCATTGGGATAAAACCTGAATTTGTCGAGGGATTTTCCGGCTATTTAAATGGTGCATGCTGTGAACGTTTCTTCATCGATTATATAGAAAACGTCGGAATGCCCAAAACGCTGTGTTCCTATCATAAAGCCCTGCTAGGAGCTGCTTTTTCTAAAGTTTTGCCGAAACCGAAATTTATCCTATTTACGACCATGGCTTGTGATGCAAATATGATCACTTTCAGGGCATTGGCTGATTTCTGGAAAATACCGCTGTTTACAGTCGATATTCCAAGCAATCATGATGAAGACTCCATAAAATACGTAGAAGATCAACTAAAAAAAGTTGTCTCATTTATTGAAGAAAATACAAATAAAAAATTTGATAATGAAAAGTTAAAAAAAGTGATAAGAAGAGAAAATCGCTCCATGAAACTTTACAAAGAATATCTGAAAGAGCTTTCGGTAAAGGATATCCCCAATGATATGACTTCCGAAATGTATAAACTATTTTTTACCCATATTCTAAACGGAACGGAAGAATCTGAGAAATACTTTGAAATGCTGTTAGAGGATGCGAAAAAGATAGAAAAAACGAATCATCGGCTCCGAATTCTATGGTGTCATACCATTCCCTATTGGCAAGAATCCATAAAAGAGATTTTTAATAACAGCAAAAAATATCAGCTATTATGTTTAGATTTAAATTTTGATACGATCATGGAGCTGGACGAAAAGAAACCTTTG
>JAMNXX010000059.1 GCA_023623095.1 Bacillota bacterium
GGGCGGTCCTGTGTTGCTCAAGATAGAATCCAGTAATATTGCTATTGGTAAAGATATCGCTGAAAAGATCCTGGTAAGGGGGTGAGCAATTTGGCAGCTTGTCATGAAATAAATGATGATGTAAGAGTATATCAAAAGCCGAACAAAATTCTTTTGATGGGCAATCCCAATGTAGGAAAAAGTGTGATTTTTTCTGAGCTGACAGGTATCCGTGTAGTGAGTTCTAATTTTGCCGGAACAACCGTCAGCTATACAGAGGGAACAATTAAATTAGGGGATGAAATCTATCATTTGATCGATGTACCCGGCACATATTCTATGGAAGCTACATCAGAAGCAGAGGCGGTTGCTGTACGCTTTATGAATAGCGATCCGGTTGCTGTCTTATGTGTGTTGGATGCGACGAATTTGGAAAGAAATATCAAACTGGGTCTCGAACTTCAAAGATACAATGTACCGATTATATATGTGTTAAATTTGGTGGATGTTGCGAAGCGGCATGGCTTGGAAATCAATGTAGACTTGTTGTCAAATGAATTGGGAGCACCGGTAATTCCTACAGTGGCTGTAAAAGGGGAAGGGATTGAAAAAATAAAAGAGGAATTGCAGAAGGTTTTGAGCAATCCAAATGATGATAGTTGTTGCGGGAACTGTTCTTTTTGCCCAGGCTGTAAAGGGAATGAATGGAATGCCTGGGATAGAGCCAGAGAAATCGCTGCTCGAGTTCGAATCAATATAGATGGCGAATTAAGCTTTTTGGATAAATTGGGAAGAAATATGCTGAAGCCGTGGCCGGGACTTCCAATCGCATTCCTTATCATTATTTTATCTCTAGGGGTTATTGTAGGCGGCGGGAAGGCGTTGCGTGCAGTTTTGCTGCTGCCATTAGTAAATAATATACTCGTTCCGCTATTTAAGACAATATTTTCTTCATTTGTACCGGAGGGGATTTTGCTGAATGTCCTTATCGGTGAGTATGGCATATTTGTTATCGGGTTTGAATGGATTATTGCATTGATCTTTCCATATGTATTTTTATTTTATATCGTATTTTCATTTTTAGAGGATTCCGGCGTTTTGCCTCGTCTAAGCGTTTTGTTTGACAATATCATGCACAAGATGGGAATCCAAGGCGGCAGCATGATTACGATTTTAATGGGTTATGGTTGTGCTGTGCCGGCGATTATCGGTTCAAGAACGGCAACAACAAAAAAGGAACGTTTAATTATATCTACCGTTGTATGTTTTTCAGTACCCTGTATTTCGCAAACAGGAGCATTGATAAGCTTGTTTGCAGGATTTTCACCAATACTTTTAATTCTGATGATACTTTTGTCTCTCGCTGTTATGGTGACCGTATCCAGCATTTTAGGGCGTCTATTAAAAGGAAATGTGGATCCGATGGTCATTGAGATTCCAAATTTATTGATGCCCAATGCTAGAGCATATGGAAAAAAACTAATGATCCGCATGAAGCATTTCTTAGTAGAAGCAGAAGCCCCCATGTTGATATCCATTGTAATTGCTGCTTTGTTAAAAGAAACCGGCCTGCTGAATTATATTGCCGTGTATCTTGAGCCTATTGTCAGCGGATGGCTTGGGTTGCCAAAGGATGCAGTGATTGCATTGATCTTGGGAATTGTCCGTAGAGAGATGGCTGTGGCTCCTCTGTTGGCAATTGAAGGATTGACGGCCTTACAGGCATTTGTAGGGGGAGCAGTATCATTGCTGTATTTACCGTGCTTATCGGTATTCGGTATTTTATCCAAGGAATTCAATACAAAGGTCGCTGTGGCGATCGGCCTTTCTACAGTTATCACTGCGTTTGCCGTTGCAGGACTTATTAATCAAATTGCACATTTATTTATGTAAAGGGCGGTTTTTGTTATGGTCAAATTGATGCTTCATATAACCAAAATTTTAGAACGATTTGCAGCAAAGCATCCTTTCATCTATCGGATGATATCCCTATATTATAAAAGGCTTGTCAAGGAAGAAATTGCTTTAGCCAATATCCAATCTACGGATAGGGTTTTGTGTATAGGAGGAGGGCCGTGTCCCTTTAGCGGTATATTGTTACATGAGTATACAGGGGCCCATGTAACGATTATTGATAACGATGTTCGCTGCGTACGCATTTCAAGAGAGCTGATACGAAAATTAGGATATGCAGATTCTATTGATATTTTATATAGCGATGGAAATGATATCTCTCCCGAGGATTATAATGTGATCCATATGGCGGTTCAAGTAAGTCCGATGGAACAAGTTTTCTGTCACTTAAAGCAAGGATGCCGTTTTGGTTCAAAAATTTTGGTGCGTTTACCAAAACAGAGATTAACGAATTTCTATTCCATCAGCGATCGTTCTGTGTTCCATGCTTGTTGTGGAAGAGTAGTCCATAATTGGAGAAATATCGATAACACTGCGTTGTTTATTAAATCTTAAGGGGAATATGAACATGAAAAAAGTGGGATTCATTTTGCTCTCCATTCTCCTGATAATGGTGTTTCGGCAATTTGATTTTTCAAGTTTTTTTATGAGCATAAAAAAAGTGCCTCCCTTAGCGTTTGTATCATTATTAGTGATACAAGTGATCAGTCAGCTTCTCGTGAATTATCAATGGTGTAGGATTGGCAAGGTTATGGGAGGGAGACATCATTTTTTTGAGATGCTATATGTGAATTCAAGAGGTATGATTATTGAAAGCGTTACGCCTGGAGTAAAGATTGGCGGGGAAGTAACCCGAGCGATACTTTTGAAAAACGAGTTAAAATACTCAGCACAAGAGACAGCTACATTGGTGACGATTCAAAAAATGGTTAGCTTCTCCAGCTTTTTGATGATAAATTTATTTGCATTTGCACATATGTCCAGTGAAATTGAGAGTTTTCAATGCTTCTTTGTAAAGGCGATTGTGTATTTCTTTTTGATCGTTTTAATTGGGATGCTCATTCTTCTATTTATATGTACTTCTTTTTTAGAAAACAAAGTCAAGAACCTATCACCGAAACATAGATGGGCTGGTATTTTGCAGCGGTATATGATAACATTGTTGTCCAACATTCAGGCCTTAAAAAATATCAAGGGGGAAATGTATAAGCAAATCCTTCTGTCTTTTAGTATTTGGATACTGTTCCCGGTGAAGATGATCTTATTGGTACATTTATTTACAACGAATTATGATTGGATTTTCTTAACGGAAGTTACATTTATATCTTATATGGTAGGGATGATTCCATTGCTTCCCGGTGGAATTGGCAGTTTTGAAGCGACGATGACAAGTTTATTGATGGCAATGAAGATAGACCCCAATGAAGCTTTAGCGATTACATTGCTTTTTCGCTTTATCACCTTTTGGTTTGTCATCCTGATCAGTCTTTTATATTCTGGCATATGGGGAATGGGGGGAAAAAGAAGATGCAATCTGCAAAATTAA
>JAMNXX010000034.1 GCA_023623095.1 Bacillota bacterium
CGTCTTGCGTCTGTTTCTTCTTCAAACCCTTCTACGCTGATAGCGAGTCCAAAATTTCCTACATTCTGCAATTCCATTGCAAAATCTTCATCGATTAATGTACCATTGGTGAAAGACAAGAACATACAATCATCATGAACCTTTGCAAGCTGAATCAAATCGTCTTTACGCATCAAAGGTTCTCCACCTGAGTAGATGTACATGTAGATTCCTAATTCTTTTCCTTCTCGGATAATTCTATCTAATTCTTCATAGGACAATGAAGTTGTTTTCGAGTATTCAGCAGCCCAGCAACCGGTGCAATTTAAATTGCATGCAGAGGTAGGGTCCATTAAAATTGCCCAAGGGATATTACAATCATGTTTCTTTTTCAATTTCTCTCGTATTGGCGCGCCTAAAATACCTGAGTTGAGCATGTAGTTTGTTAAAAATTTTCTTCTGATATTAGGGTGCAGCTCATTAAAAAAGCGCTTTATAATTCTATGTCCGGTGCTATTCGGATCGTTCCACATTTTTGTCAGGGCTTCCAATTTTTGTTTATGTTCCGGTCGAACAATAATTTTACTCGACCAGTTTAACAGCTTATTGAAATTATTGATTGGGTCTTTCTCAAGGTAGTTTAGGCCTTCTTTTAGTATTACGGAGCTAATCAGACGTTTTGTTGTTGATTTCATGATGGTTTTCCCTCCTTGAAAAAATTTTATTTCCAGCTGCTTTATGATAAAGACATATTGATCATTATGGACAGATATGTCCGTTTTAAGTTGAAAAAATTTACTTTGTGAATTTAGGTTCGAAGTCCATCGATTAGCAAATGAATAGACTTTAAATGTTCTTCTGAATCGATAGGACTATTTTTATTTATGGTTAGATGAAGGATGAAAGATTGAACCAAAGAATATAATGTTTGTGCCATATATTCGACATTCACTGGTTTAATTTCATTTGATGTACTTGCTTCTCCGAGCAAGTGAAGAAAGATATTTTTTAATTTAAGCGCATGTTCAGAAAGTTTTTCTGAAAAAGCATTTTTGGCATATTTTGATATCAACCACAATTCAATGAGAAGAATGATTTTAGAATGATTTTCATATTGAGTAACAATTTTTCCAATAATCAACTTGATTTTATCGATTGCTGAAAGAGAAGGATTATTGATAATTTCATGAAGGTCTTTTTCCAGCGTGTGGATGACCTGCTCAATCGAATAGAAAAAAATTTCATCTTTGTTTTTAAAATATTGGTAGATTGTTGTTCGCCCCATGTTGCATTTGCTTGCGATATTTGCGAAATTTGTGTTGTAGTAGCCCTTTTCGCTGAAAACTTGCATAGCAGATTCAGCGATTTCTCGTTTTTTATCGTCGTAATCGATAATCTTGGGCAATGCGTTTTAACCCCCCTTTCTTTTTTTATTTTTATTGAAGTCACTTTTTACCATTCTCTTTTGGTTTATATTTTACCATAATAACCGACACTTGTGTCAAAAAAAATAAAAAAAATTGATTCGACCGAAAGAGTTTTTTCGGCCGAATCAATTTTTATTTTCCAAGAAGAATATTGATATCCAGAAGTTTTTGTTCTAATTCTAAAAGGCGATTTTTTAAGCGTTCATAGTCTTTTTGAAGGAATTTTTCATCAATAAGCAGATCGGTTCTCTTGACGAGACTTTCAAATTGATCATATACACCTTGTAGATTTTTGATGATATTTTCTTTTTTCTTTATTGGTTCGAGAATCTCGCCGGAATGGCTGTAGAGAGCGTCATCTTTTATCTCAAAGGAATAACCCATATTCGGTATGATGGGTTTTGTCTGGAAGTTTTCCTCGATTTGTTTGGAAAGGACTTCGGAAGCTTCTTCTTCTCCGTGTACAATAAACACCTTATGGGGGAATTTCTTAAACTCTTTCAGCCAGTCTAAAAGTCCTTTTTGATCGGCATGACCTGAGAAGCCTTCGATGCTGTAGATTTCTGCTTCTACGACAATTTCTTCGCCGAGCAATTTTACTTTTTTTGCTCCGTTTTTTAGCTGTTGCCCCAGCGTGCCTTCTGCTTGAAAGCCGACGAAAAGGACGCTGTTTTTCTTTTTCCATAAATTATGTTTTAGATGATGCCGCACTCTTCCTGCCGTGCACATTCCGCTAGAAGAGATAATGACCTTTGGAAAGGGCTGCTTGTTCAAGCGCATCGATTCTTCTTGGCTTGTGACATAGAACAAATTATCAAATTGAAAAGGATCATCTCCGCTTAAAATTAATCTTTTACTTTCTTCATCGAAGCAATAGGGATTATTTTGGTACACTCTTGTTGCAGATACTGCCATTGGGCTGTAGATATATATTGGAATTTTCATGAATGCTTCTAGTTCTTCTGTATACTCGTAATATTTGTTTAACTCGTATATAAGCTCCTGCGTGCGATCGACGGCAAAGGAAGGGATGATGACTGTACCTCCTCTTGCAGCAGTTTCATTAATAATATGGATCAACTGATGCATTCTTTCTCCGGTATTTTCATGAAGTCTGTTCCCATATGTAGATTCAATAATTAAAATATCTGCTTCTTCAATGAATTCAGGATCTCTTAAAATCGGTTTGCCTTTTGCACCTAAATCGCCTGTGAAGACGATTTTGATGGTTTTATTATTTTCTCTTATCCATAATTCGATAATCGCGGATCCCAATATATGTCCGGCATCCTTAAAGCGTACCGTTATATCTTCATTGAGGCGAATCAATTGATCATAAAGGACGGAATCAAAGTATTTAAGGCTGATCATGGCATCTTCTGCAGTATAGAGAGGCTGAACGAGCGGCTTGCCGGCTCTTTTTCTTTTGTTGTTTTCCCAAGCTGCATCCGATTCTTGGATGTGACCGCTGTCGATGAGCGTAATTTCACATAATTCTTTTGTTGCTTTTGTTGCAATAATTTTCCCTTTAAATCCCTCTTTTACTAACTTTGGGATTCTTCCGCAGTGATCGATATGAGCATGGCTTAGCAAAAGAAAATCGATTTGAGTTGGATCATATGGGAATTCCATTCTATTTAGTTCTTCTAATTGTTTGCTTCCTTGAAACATACCACAATCTAACAAAATTTTATATTTATCTGTCGTAATGAGATGGTTGGATCCCGTGACAACTTTTGCAGCACCGAAAAATTCTATTTTCATGATCTGTCCCCCTTGGCAAGTTCTGGTTCTTATATTATATCATAATACGCCTTTTCTAGATTTATTGTAAAAGGTGGTTGAAAAATGCTCCGTAAAGACAAGATTCTGATATAATTTTCTGTAAAGAAGTTTGGCGAAAACAGCTGATGAATTCGATAGGCGCTCATATAAAACAAGTATTTTTTCAAGGATAGGGTGGTTTTTTGAAACTGCGGAATAAAGATAAATTATATATTTATTACAGAGAAAATAAAGGATGCTTCTATT
>JAMNXX010000099.1 GCA_023623095.1 Bacillota bacterium
AATAGAGCCTAAAAGAACCGCGATCAGCATAAACATCAAGACGGTAACAGGTCTTTTCACAGATACATTCGACAAAATCATATTATCAACTCCTATTTCTTCGTTTTAATTTTGATCTTGCTTCCATCCTCTACGTATTCCTGTCCTTTTACAATAACGATATCTCCTTCTTTTAATCCCTTCGTTATTTCAACGATCTCACCGTTATCCATACCTACATCGACCTCAACTAATTTTGCCTTATCGGAACTTACAATGGCAACAGTAGGATTTCCAGCCTTCATAATCACTGCTTCCGAAGGAACCGCAATTACATTTTCTTTTTTATCCGAAACAATCTTTACTTCTGCAAACATACCCGGTTTTAAAATAAAATCCGGATTTTCCATTTCTACTTTTATTGGATAAGTCATTGAATTTTTAGAAGGAACCGGAGACAATGCAGTTATATTTCCTTCAAATGGCGTTTCTTTTGCTGATTTAATCAAGACTTCTACCTTATCACCTTTATGAACCTTGTTGATAAGGTATTCCGATACATTGGTTTCAATAACAACCTTCGATAAGTTTGCAATTCCCACCGTTTTTACGCCTGGAGTTGCTAGTTCTCCCACATTGACATCTACCGAAGTAACCACTCCTGTAATGGGAGCTGTTACAACGACATCCCTTAGCCGGGATTCTGCATCTGAAATCGCTACCCCCGCCTGCTCGACTTGAGCACGAGCTGCTTCCAGATTTGTTTCGGATGCCTGAAGTTCAAACTGTTCCAACTGTTGTTTGGAAACAGCACCTTCTTCATATAGCGCACGCATCCGTTCTAAATTGACTTTTGCATTTTCTACTCTCTCTTGTGTTATCTTTAAATTGGCTTCAGCAACCCGGTATGCAGCTTCTGCCTGTTTTACTGCATTTTGTATATCTTGCGAATCCAATTCAAAGAGTACATCTCCTTTTTGAACAGAATCACCAATTTTAACATGTACTTTTGTTACTTTCCCGGAAAGTTTAGAAGAAACTTCAGCCTCTTCAATTGGCTTTAGTTTTCCTGATAAAATGGTATTCAAAACTACATCCTGCCTTTTTACTTCCGTCGTTTCAACTGAAACAGCCTGTTCTTCCACACCTGGGGGCGTTTTATCACCTTTACAGCCTCCCAATATGCTTGAAATCAAAAAAATAAGTACAAAGATCAGCGCTTGTTTTTTTATCTGCTTTTTCATCGAATCCCTCCAAAACTGACTAGTCAGTCAATATTTACATCATTTATTCTATCGGTAATTTGTATGATTCGTCAATAGCATTTTTGTTTTATGCAACCGGTCACAAATTGTATTCCATCATGGCTGCAAAACGATCCTGCTTTGATATAAGGCATCTTTTATAATAAAAATCCGATAGGAGCATCTCTATCGGATTTCGCTTTATTTTTTCTCAGAATCGGTATCCGGATTTCTATAATTCTCAATAGATTTTTCCGCAGCAGCATATCGGCTCAATTTCTCTCTTACCGCTTGACAGATCTGTTCAAATGTTCTTTCTGTTAAGATTTCCATCCCTTCATCAATTTTAGATATCGGATAGATATGAAATTTTTCTGCTTCTACCGCTTTGATAACCGGATCACATAATACCAGGTCCTTTATATTTTGTTCAGGAATAATCACTCCTTGCTCCTGCAAGCCATGACAATATTCACAGAAATGAAAAAATCCTTCGATCTTTTCATTAATTCCTCCTACCGGCTGCACTTCTCCTTTTTGATTGACGGATCCTGTTACAGCGATATTTTGCTTTAGCGGAATCCCTGACAAACTAGATAGCAAGGCATATAACTCAGCACAAGATGCGCTATCGCCGTCAACTCCTCCATAGCTTTGCTCAAAACAAATTTTTGCAGTAAAGCTTAAAGGATGCTCTTGGGCGAATTTCTCATTCATATATCCTTCCAAAATCATGACTCCTTTGTCGTGAATATTGCCGCTTAAATCTGCTTCTCTTTCAATATTAACAATCCCTTTGCTCCCCATGTAAGTAGTAGCTGTAATTACAGATGGTTTTCCGAAAATATGGTCTCCATCAACCAATATGGATAATCCGTGAATACGTCCTACCTTCTTTCCTTTCGTTTCGAAAAGGATTTGACCTTCTTTATACATCTCTCTGATCTTTTCCTCTAGCTGATTATTCCTATATTGCTTTTTCAAGTATGCTTTTTGAATATGTTTTTCAGTAATCTGTTCGCAGCCTTCAATCTCTGCCCAGACATTCGCCTCGATTAGAATCTCACTTAGCTTTGATAATTTTGTTGTCAGTTTCCTTTTGCTCCCAGCAACCCGATGACTATATATCAGCACTCTGAATAATGCGTCTTTATCTAAGGGTTTAATTGATTCGCGATTGCAAAAAGAGTGAATAAATTCAATTGTCTTTTCTGCATTTTCCCGGTTTGCTTTCATTTCAAAATCAAAATCAACTTTAATTTTGAACATCGATGCAAAATCCTCATCGTACTGATGTAATAAGTGATACAAATAAGGGCTCCCAATCAATATTACTTTTAATTGAACCGGAATAACCTCTGGTTTTAAAGAGACAATATCTAAAATTCCTGATTGGGGTCTCAAACTTTCGATGCAAATTTCTTCCGTTTGCAATATTCTTTTCAACGCCTCCCAAGACTGAATGTTTCTTAAAAGCTGCTCCGCCTGCAATATCAAATAACCTCCGTTTGCCTTATGAATCGCTCCCGCTCGAATCATTGTAAAGTCTGTTTTCAACGTTCCCTGTTCATTTTCATATTCAATCTTGCCTATTAAATTCCCATAGCTCGGATTCCACTCTACGATCACAGGAGCTCCTTTTAAATCTTTATTGCTTACCAATACATTTACTTTGTATCTCTTAAAAGATTCCTTTTTTATCCTTTGAAACAAAATCCCTTGCTTTTCATCTTCTTTTATACGAAAGTCATGCAGGTTTTTCATAACATCTTTCTGTACATCCTGAAGATATTTTATTACTTTATCATAGTTTCGATATTTGCTATACAAATTGTTAAAAAGCGGCTCTATTGCAGATAAAGCAAAAATATCATCGATTTCTTGTAGCTTCTTTCGGGTTTCTCGTTCCAATGCTTTTATTTTTCTCAATACTTCAGATACCTTTATTTGTATGTCTTCTATTCGCTTATCTATCTCCACACGCTTTTCTTCATCTAATTCATCATATTCTTTATCGCTGATAATCTCTCCATCGATCAAAGGTGCAAAAGCAAAACCTGTATCGGTGTTTCGGATGATAAAACCGTTTTCTTTGCTATAACGATGTAAATATTCTAATACTTCATTTTTTTCTTCTTGAAAATTTTGGATAAAGACTGTCTTTTCTTTTTCATATTCTTCGCTATTAAAAATTTTCGGAATTTCTATCA
>JAMNXX010000196.1 GCA_023623095.1 Bacillota bacterium
AATATATATTGATCCCCAGGCCCCATATCCGCCGTATCATCGACCACGAGCAGAATCACATCTACCTCGCTAAGGGTCTGCTGTGTTATTTGCTGCATATACTCTCCAAGCTTATTTTTGGGCTTATGAATCCCTGGCGTGTCTAAAAATATAATCTGAAAATCCTTCCCTGTATAGATTGTTTGAATCTTATTTCTTGTCGTCTGTGGTTTGTCGGATATAATCGCAATTTTTTCTCCGATAATTCGATTCATCAGGGTCGATTTTCCTACATTTGGTCTTCCAATAATCGTCACGAATCCTGAACGATATCCCATTAAAACCAACCCTTCTTTCCTTTTTATTTTTTTAGATCTGCCCCGGAAAAGCTATTGGGCAGAAGCTCCTCTATAGAAAATATTTTTATCTCTTGATAAGGTTTTCCTACAACAATTTGGATATTGCGGCCAAATTCTAAAATCACTTGTCTGCAAATTCCACAAGGAAATGTATCCTCATCGCTATCGCTTACGATCGCTATCGCTTTGATTTCCCTCTCTCCCTCTGAAATTGCTTTAAATAATGCTGTTCTTTCTGCACAATTCGTTCCACCGTAAGAGGCACATTCAATATTGCAGCCGGTAAATATTTTTCCACTTTGCGTTAATACTGCCGCTCCTACTTTGAATTGCGAATATGGAGCGTAGGCATATGCTTTTGCTTCAAGTGCCTTTTCAAGCAATGCGTTGGCATCCAAAACAAACCCTCCTTATATATTATGGAACAGTTGTTATCTGAAAATTCTTTGGCACAACTTCTATCCATGTAATTCCGGGGTTGAGAGAAATTTCCTTCCCGTTTATATCATAAAATCTTGTCAAAGCGCGTCTATTCTCTTTTTCCCATTGGATAGGCTTCATTTCTCCTCCACTGATAAATAGTCCTTCACCTTTTCCGACCAGACGAATCTCTCTTCGACCCTCGCTATCGATGATTTTTGTTTCTGCGTATTGAATAATAATGTTCTTCGCAAATAAATGTTCCTGGGATACTTCATCTACATGAGGAGAATCATTGATATATCGATAATAGAGATTTTTCTCTTGAGCATATCGGAAGCTTGGAACATATGTCTGATGATACGGAATTTCTAAATGTGATAGTGCGCTGCCTTGAATCGGCAGATCCTTTTTGTTAAATTTCCAATGTTCAAATTCGCCACGTTCCCGGTATCGGCTTTCGGCTGCTGCCATGCGGATCGCAGATGCGCTCGTATATTCATTATGCGGTCTTGGTTTATGATTTTCACGCCAAAAAATACGTTTATCCCGGGATTGTGCGCTGATATCTGCTATCTTAAAATCACTAATATCGGCTAAGGACTGAGGACTTCCTCCATCATGAACATATAATGCATCAAATTCCATCGCTTTGTCGATGAAATACGGGCGTGCACTCCGCACCGGGCCAATCAGTTCCGGCTCATTGATTAAGAAAATTGCCATATACCTAGTAATCCAGCCTTCCGTTAAGATTTCATAAATGACTTCCGCCTGATCCAATCCTGCTTGCGGCCTTGCTTTACTTTGATTGTCTAGCATAACAGCAATCGGTCTTCTTTCAATATTTTTCTCTTCTGTCAAGATCCCACTGATAGGAGACGGGACTTTCGGATCTTCCATGCTATCTACGATTTTTTCTTTATTTTCATACTCTTCCATCACTTCAATACTATTTTCTTGGCTATCTCTGCAGGCTGTTGCAATCAAACAAATACAAAGGATCAAAACGACGACTGTCCATCTTTGTTTTGTCAACATCTGGTTTCCCCCTTTATCGATTTCCCCTTTTGAAAAATTTTTTTAAACAGATGCGCTAATCATCCGATTTCACACATTGAAAAAATGGCGGTTCATTTTGTTAAGAAAGACTCTTTCATTCTCTTTTTACTCCCAATTGCTGAAGCACTTTTTCTTCCTTTTCCCGCATCATAGAAGTGTTCTCCGGCGTGTCATGATCATATCCCATCAAATGAAACATGCTGTGGACCGTTAAAAATGCTACTTCTCGCTTAAAAGAATGTCCATATTCCCTTGACTGTTCAAATGCTTTTTCCAACGATATAACAATATCCCCTAAGCAAATTGGGTTTTCAATCTCTTTAATATTCTCATATTGCGGAAAAGACAAAACGTCTGTGATGCGATCCATTCCTCTATAATCTCTGTTAAGCTTCTGTATCTCATCATTGTCAACAAAAGAAATGCTGACTTCAATTTCTTTTGTGATCTGTTCTTCTTCTAAACACAGCTCTACTGCGGATTGCAACAACTCTTCCAAATCTTCCGGATAAGGCAATTTTTTTTGCCGATTATCAAACAAGATCTCCATTTATTCTGTAGCCCCCTCCTTTTTTGAATTGAGTTCCGGATATTCTATCCTCTCGTGAAAAATGCCTACTAAAACCGTTTTAAATGCGGAAGCTATTTTTTCCAGATCTTTAAATGTTAGATCGCATTCATCTAGCTGACCATCATCAAATTTATCTTTTATAATCTTACGAATAAGCTGTTGGATTTTATCGCTTGTAGGCTCTGGCATGCTCCGAACGGCCGCTTCAACTGAATCGGCCAGCATGATCACTGCAGTTTCTTTCGATTGAGGCTTTCGTCCGCTATACCGGTAATCTTCTTCTTTAACAAGTTCATCCTTATCTTCGCTAATCGCTTTATGATAAAAATACTTTACAAGCGTGGTTCCATGATGTTCTTCGATGGCCTGAATAATTTCTTGAGGAAGTTTTGCTTCAATCGCCATCTCGATTCCATCTCTCACATGACTTTTGATAATTTCTGCACTCAGTCCAGGTGTCATTTTGTCATGAGGATTTTCGTCACCGATCTGATTCTCCTTAAATAAATAAGGTCGCTTTAATTTGCCCTGATCATGATAATATGCGCTTACTCTTGCAAGCAATCCATTGGCTCCAATCGCATTTGCTGCATTTTCGCTTAAATTGCCTACAATCACGCTATGGTGATACGTACCTGGCGCCTCCAACAACAAACGTTTTAAAATGGGATGGTTTGGATTGGAAAGTTCCAGCAATTTAAAAGGAGTTAATATTCTAAAAACAGACTCCCAAAGCGGTAATGAACCAATCGTCAGAACTGCACAAAATATCCCATTTAGAAATCCATAAAATCCATCTGATATTATTTTTGAAATCTCACTTTGATCGATCAGACCCAATCCAACGATAACGATTACATTGCTCAAACTTACAAATAATCCTGAAAACAATATATTTATCCTCTGAAAAGTATATCGGGTGCTTAAGCCCCCAATGATTCCTCCTAAAATCGCCGTAATGAAAAAGCCGATATTATTTCCATTCACTAAAAACGCGAGCAATACGGTCATCATAAAATGCATCACGATACCTAGCTT
>JAMNXX010000061.1 GCA_023623095.1 Bacillota bacterium
AGCGCATTCCATATATTATCACAAAAAATGTATGAAAAAGCTGCAGCAGAACAAAATGTAAATCCACAATCAGAACAACCTCAAGACCAACAGAAAGATGATAATGTAGTCGATGCAGATTATGAGGTTGTAGATGATGACAAAAATGAATAAAAAAATGAAAAGGCACCCAAAAGGGGTGCCTTACAAATGTAGAAAAGGTTGCATATTTTTCATTTATTCCATATAATTTATTTTAGTTTCTAACTTCTCACAATTCCTGCTGACAGAAAGGGGTGAGACAGTGGCGAAAAGAGATTACTATGAAGTTTTAGGCGTAGGAAGAGATGCTGACGAAAATCAGATCAAAAAAGCTTACAGAAAACTGGCAATGAAATATCATCCGGATAGAAACCCTGGGGATAAAACAGCAGAGGAGAAATTTAAGGAAATCAATGAAGCTTATGAAGTCCTAAGCGATCCTGAAAAGAAAGCGCGATATGATCGATTTGGTCATGCAGGAATCGGTGATAATGGAGCTGGGGGATTTGGTGGTGCCTCTGGATTTGGATTTGAAGATATTTTCAGTGATATATTTGATATGTTTGGCGGAGGATTTTCAACGAGCAGGAGAAAAACAGGTCCCCAAAAAGGAAATGATTTAAAGGTCGAATTAGAGATAGAATTTGAGCAGGCTGCCTTTGGCGTTGAAAAGGAAATTCGTATTTCAAGACATGAAGAATGTAGTAGTTGCAATGGAACAGGTGCTAAAAAAGGAACGGAAAAAGAAACTTGTACAAAATGTAATGGAACAGGGGAAGTCCGCTATGCTCAAAGGACTCCGCTGGGTCAGTTTGTCAATGTGAGGACATGCGATGCATGTCATGGGGAAGGTACAATTATAAAGGAACGTTGTCCAAAATGCAGTGGAACAGGCTATGTCATGAAAGATAAAAAAATTCAAGTAAAAATTCCAGCAGGTGTGGATACAGGAACGGTTATTTCTCTAAGAGGGGAAGGAGAGCCTGGCCAATATGGTGGTCCAAGAGGAGACCTATATATCGTTGTTCGTGTAAAACCTCATCCCATTTTTACACGAGAGAGAGATGATATCATTTGTGAAATTCCAATTACTTTTGTGCAGGCAGCCTTGGGAGATGAAATCATTGTTCCTACTCTAGATGGAAAAATCAAGTATAAGATCCCGGAAGGAACGCAGAGCGCAACGGTTTTCCGTATTAAAGGAAAAGGGATACCGCATATGAAAGGGTATGGACGCGGCGATCTGTATGTTAGAGTGATTGTAGAGGTGCCGCGAAAGTTAAGCGAAAAACAAAAAGAATTGCTGCGGAAGTTTGCAGATGACATCGGAGAAGATGTGCATGAACAAAGAAAGACTTTTTTTGAAAAGTTAAAAGATGTTTTCGGGATTTAAGAATATAGCGAGACGGATTTAAATTGGTTCAGATGAGCATATATGCCATCTGAACTTTATTTATTCAGGCATTGAATAAATTGCTGGTAAATTGATATGGGATAGGGTATAATAACACATGAAAAAAGCTCGAAGCTATGGAGGTTTTTCTAAATGAAATGGATTGAGGTAAAGATAAAAACAAGTACAGAAGCAATTGAAGCGGTAGCGAATATCCTGTATGAGGTAGGAGTCGGAGGCGTTGTCATAGAGGATCCCAATGATCTAATTTTTACAGAAGAATCGGCTATCTGGGATGATATTGAGGAGTCTGTATTAGAACAGAAATACGGAGAGGCGATCGTCAAAGCATATCTTCCAGAAAGTGAAGATCTGTTAGATAGGATTGAATTGATCAAGGAAAATGTAGAGCGGATACCCTTATACGATTTAGATAAAGGCTCTGGAGAAGTGACTACTTCAGAGGTTTTTGAGGAAGATTGGGAGAATTCTTGGAAAAAATATTATAAACCGAAAAAAGTGGGAAAAAAGATTGTCGTAAAACCTTCATGGGAATCATATACAGCAGCAGAAGAAGAAATCATTATCGAATTGGATCCGGGGATGGCTTTTGGCACCGGAACCCATGAAACAACAATGCTGTGTCTACAAAATCTTGAAAAATATGTGCAGACGGATAGTACGGTATTTGATATCGGATGCGGAAGCGGAATCCTTTCTATTGCTGCTGCAAAGCTTGGAGCTTCTAAGGTGATTGGTATAGATATTGATGATGTAGCAGTGATGACTTCTCAAAAAAATGTTCTCGAGAATCATGTAGAAGATATTGTGGAAATCAAGAAAGGAAACTTAATGGATGTTGTGGATGAAAAAGCAGATGTGATCGTTTCAAATATCATCGCAGAAATTATCATTGAAATGGCGGCAGATGTCACATATTTTCTAAAAGAGGACGGAGTGTTCATTGCATCAGGAATTATTTTAGAAAAAGTTGATCCGGTCCTTCGTGCTCTTGAGGAGAACGGACTGCAGACGGTCATAGTAGATAAAATGGGAGAATGGGCTTCGATCGTTTCGAGGGTGAAAGGTGAATAAATCTTGAATCGATTTTTTGTAGATGTAGAAAATATTATAGAGCAAGAAAATTATATTCGAATGGATGATCAAGAAGATAGAAAGCATATATTAAAAGTGCTGCGTTTAAACATCGGTGATTGTGTAGAAATTTCTGATGGCTGTGGCTATGTATATATTGCTGAAATTCAATCGATATCGGAATCAGCAATTGATTTAAAATTATTAGAAAAAAGAAAATCGGAAGCAGAACCGGATGTGAAAATCACTCTTTTTCAAAGCATTCCAAAATCGGACAAGATGGAGATCATTATACAAAAAACGGTAGAGTTAGGCATTACAGAAATTGTTCCCGTTATCAGCCAGCGAACCGTTGTCCGGCTGCATTCAAAGAATGAACAAAAAAAGCTGGAGCGTTGGAGAAAAATTGCTTCCGAAGCGGCAAAACAATGTAAGAGAGGAATTATTCCAAATGTACATCCCCCTATTTCTTTTGAACAAATGCTGGAACAAATTTGTCAATATGATTTCGTGGTGATTCCTTATGAAAAAGAAAAGGAATTGGGATTAAAAGATCTTCTTAAAAACCGCGGGCCTGCATGGAAGAAGATAGGCATTGTAATTGGACCGGAGGGAGGTTTCGCAGAAGAAGAGATATCCACAGCGAAAAGGGCAGGGGCTGTTTCGGTTACATTGGGACCGCGCATACTTCGAACAGAAACTGCTGGATTTGTAGCTTTGAGCATATTCATGTATGAGATAGGAGATCTGGGAGGTATCTAGGATGGAAACAGTAGCATTCTATACGCTGGGCTGCAAGGTCAATCAATATGAAACAGAAGCAATGAAGGAATTATTTGAAAAAGCAGGCTATACAATCGTAGAAGCGGAAGGCAAAGCAGATGTATACGTCATCAATACTTGTACTGTTACCAATCTG
>JAMNXX010000202.1 GCA_023623095.1 Bacillota bacterium
ATGCTCCCCAAGAGCTTATTGAATTGGCTGATTATGTATCTGAGATCAAAATGGTCAAACATCCTTTTTCGAAAGGGTTCAAGGCTCGGGAAGGGATTGAATATTAGAAATAAGATAGACAATAAAACCTGCTCAATATCATACCAAAAGGAAAGGATTGCGAAACAAAGATCGGGAGTGTATAACATTGCAAAACAGGGAAACGCATAAGAATTTATGTATACAATATCCATAATTTTCATTTGTTTGAATAAAAAGGAGCAGGAAATTTCATAAAATTTTTTGCTTTTATGATACGATACTGTAAAAAAAATATTTTTGTGGTAAAATCTTAACAAGCAAAATATCTTCTTGCCAGAATGGTAAGTTATTCAATTATCCATATACAGAAACAAAAAATATGCATTATGCATTAAGTTTTATAGAGCAGCGATTCGTGTATAAAAATTGGAGATAGGGTGATATGGAGGTGTAGGAATGGATTATCCTGTTGTTAAAGGTGCAGCATATGTGCTGGCTCATGTACCGGATATGGTGATTCAACAGGGAGTTGTACAAAAGATTGAAAAGATAACAAATCCTGATTCTGAATACTTGAAAAAATTATCTCAATCGTTCCGATCTTATGAAGAAGCAGTCCAGTATCCTCCGAATCAGGTTTATATAGGAAATATGGTTCCGGAAGATTTGAGACAATATCCGATGCCTTGGTATGAAAAAAAGGTAAAAAATGCTGAACGTTTTGGCAAATATGGGGAAATTATGCCTCAAGATGAATTTATTGCACTGATGAAAATATCCGATGTTTTTGATTCTGTAGTGTTAGATAAAAAATTTACCGATATGATAAAAGCAAAATTGTACACGCATCAATTATTGAAAGAAGATGTCATCAAATTGGGAGAAGGGGAAGATTTTCTGGAGATTCAAACAGCCATACAGCAGCAAAATGCGCAGCCACTGTTTCACCAAGGAAATATCGTTGGATGTGTAAAGCGGGCAGATGATCTAGATGAAAATCTTGCTTCGGATATCATGCTGCAAAATTTCACAGTAAAAGCATCTGGTATTTTGGCATTGAAGCATCTTTTGGATAAAGTAGATATTCAAGCCCATGAAATTGAATATGTTCTTGAATGTTCGGGGGCAGCCTGTGGAGACATGAGTCAGCGTGGCGGAGGCAATTTTGCAAAATCAATCGCAGAAGGAGTTGGCGCCATCAATGCCTCCGGTTCTGATACGAAAGCATTTTGTGCGGCACCCATGCATGCTTTGGTGGAAGCAGCAGCGTTAGTGCAGTCGGGGATTTATAAAAATGTTGTTGTAGTAGCAGGGGGCGCTATTGGAAAGTTAGGGTTTAATAGCAAGGAGCATATGAATAAAAACATGCCTGTTCTTGAAGATGTTTTGGGAAGCTTTGCGGTATTGGTCAGTAAAAATGATGGTATCCATCCGGTGATCCGGACAGATTTAATAGGAAAGCATGCGGTGGGCACAGGGTCCTCTCCATTGGCTGTGATTTCTTCTCTAGTATCGACCCCTTTAGCAAAGGGAAACTATAAAACAACGGATATCGATAAATATTCTGTTGAAATGCAAAATCCGGATATTACAATTCCAGCAGGAATCGGAGATATTCCTGAGGCAAATTATAAGATGATTGCTGCATTAGCAGTGCAGCGAAAAGAAATCCAACCGAAGGATGTATCTAAATTTACTTTCAATCACGGCATCCCGGGCTGGGTGCCCACACAAGGGCATATCTTTTCAGGGGTTCCTTATATTGGATTTGCTATCAAGGAGTTGACTAGCGGAAGCTTTCATGCGGTGATGCTTATCGGAAAAGGAAGCTTATTTTTAGGTCGCATGACGAATTTATTCGATGGAGTTTCTTTGATCTTAGAGAGAAATTCAGGCATAGATGAAAAAACAGTAGGTGGTTTTACACAGGAAGAAATCAAATACATGATTGCGGAAATGATGGAGGACTTTGCATCTCGTTTGCTGAAGGAACGGAGCGATGAAAATGCCTGAAGATAAATTATTAAAAAATATTGTAGGGGAAGTTTTTTTAGAAATAGCTAATGGGATTAAAACAGAACAATTTGGCAAAAAGGCAAGAATTGGGCTTACCACATTTGGGAGTGAACATGGGATCGAAACTTTTTTGCAGGGAGCAAAATTAGCGACTTATGATGAAAATCGCTTTGAAGTCATATTGATTGGACAAAAAATAGATGCAGACTTTGAAATAGTAGAAACCACCGCACAAGAAATGCACTCAAAGATGGAAGAATTATTGGATACAAAATATATTGATGCCTGTGTCACCGTGAATTATGGATTTCCTATTGGTGTATCCAGCGTTGGAAGGGCGATTACTCCGTCGTTTGGAAAAGAAATGTATATTGCAACAACTACTGGAACCGCCTCGATGCACAGGGTGGAGGCAATGGTTAAAAATGCGCTGCACGGTTTGATTGTTGCAAAAACGATGGGAATTCAAGAGCCTTCTATAGGTATTTTAAACTTGGACGGTGCGAGACAGGTAGAACGGGCTTTGAGAGAATTAGATCAGAATGGATATCCAATCCATTTTGCAAAATCAATCCGTTCAGATTCTGGGGCGATTATGCGAGGAAACGATTTGTTGGAGGGAACTGCAGATGTTGTCATTACAGATACGCTGACAGGAAATATCATGATGAAGTTTTTCTCCGCTTTTACCACCGGAGGAAGATACGAAACGATAGGATATGGATATGGACCGGGAGTAGGGGAAGGGTTTGGAAGAACAATTTTGATTGTTTCCAGTGCTTCCGGAGCGCCGGTAATCGCCAATGCTATCCGGTATGCTGCAGAAATGGTGCGGAATAAGCTTGCTGATGTGGCAAAAGTTGAGTTTGCAAAAGCAAAAGATGCGAAACTCGATCAAATACTGGAAGATGTGACGGAGGGGAGGAGGCGATCCAGAAGTTTAGAGTCTATTTCCGCCCCACCAAAAGAAGCTGTGAATGGAGCAATATCCGGAATAGATATTATGGAGCTTGAGGATGCTGTTAAGTTACTTTGGAAAGAAGGAATTTATGCAGAAAGCGGTATGGGCTGTACCGGTCCGATTATTTTGATCCGAGAGGAAAAGATCGATAAGGCGATGCAAATCCTGATAGATGAAAATTATATTTCCAGGTAGTATATGCATGATTTATTTTCGAAGGGATGCGTAAAATTGCTATCCAGAAATGGATTTGTTTTATAAAAGAAAAATATAAATTTTAAAAAGAAAGAAGGAGAATAAAAATGAGTTTGTTTGATTCATGGAAAGAGGTGGCGACACAACACGTCACCAAAAAAGATGTTGAGAGATTTTGGAAACAATATACCACTACTGAGAAAAGAATTTACGAAGATATTTTGCAAAATC
>JAMNXX010000264.1 GCA_023623095.1 Bacillota bacterium
GGTAGAAATCCCGATGGGAACGACTTTGCGTGAGATTATCTATGAAATCGGCGGCGGGATTCCAAATGGGAAGGCATTTAAGGCAGTTCAAACGGGAGGACCTTCCGGAGGCTGCATTCCTGCTACGCATCTGGATACACCGATCGATTATGATAATCTGACTGCACTCGGCTCGATGATGGGTTCCGGCGGGATGATCGTTATGGATGAAGACAACTGCATGGTTGACGTGGCAAGATTCTTCTTGGACTTTACAGTGGATGAATCCTGCGGAAAATGTACGCCGTGCCGAGAAGGTACCAAAAGGATGCTGGAAATATTAAACCGAATCACAAGCGGGAAAGGGAAGTCGGAAGACATTGAGAAGCTGGAAAGCTTGGCTCAAACCATCAAAGCATCTGCGCTTTGTGGATTGGGTCAAACAGCACCAAATCCGGTATTGTCCACATTGAGATATTTTAGGGATGAGTATGAAGTCCATGTACGGGACAAAAAATGTCCGGCCGGAGTGTGTGCTGCTTTGTTAGCATATACGATCGAATCGGAACTTTGCAAGAAATGCGGAATCTGTGCAAACAAATGTCCTATCGGCTGCATCAGCGGCGTGAAAGGAAAAGAAGTTTATAAGATCGATCAGGAGAAATGCATCAAATGCGGTGCTTGTATGAGTGCATGTCCATTTAAGGCGATCAGCAGGAAATAGTTCGAATGCGATATTGGTGAAAAAAGAGGAAATTGTATCTCATTGTCTTTAGAAGTAAAGATGTTTGTTTTAATTGAAAAAATAGTCATCTGCGATAGCGAAAATATACGATTTTTTCAGTCAAAAAAATGGGGAATTTTTTCGTTTCAGAAAGGCAATTCTGTAGATAAGAATAGGATTGAGGTTTGCTGATGGGATAAGTAGGCGATGTAATAACGAAGGGAAAAGGGAGGACAATAATGGTTCATTTAACGATCAACGGTCTGAAAACCGAGGTAGAAAACGGTTCGACAATTCTCCAGGCTGCTGAAAAACTGGGCATAGAAATACCGACTTTTTGCTATGATAAACGGCTGGTACCTCAAGGGGCATGTAGAATATGCGTTGTTGAAGTGCAAGGTTCAGATAAATTGATGGCTGCATGCACCACACCGGTTCAAGCCGATATGGTTGTGGAGACCCATAGTGAAAAAGTAATCAAGACAAGGAAAGAGATTTTGGAACTGATGATAGAAAACCATCCTTTAGATTGTTTAACCTGCGAGAAATCCGGAGAATGCAAATTGCAGGATTATTGTTATGAATATGATGTAAAGGAAGGCCCCTTCCACTCCGAGAGGAAGGTCCTTCCACTCGATGATTCCAACCCGTTCTATATAAGCGATCCAAATAAGTGCATTAAATGCGGGAAATGCGTGCAAATCTGTAATGAGCTTCAATGCACGGGAGCGATCGGGCAATATGAAAGAGGTTTTAATACGTATGTAGGCGTTCCGTTTGCAATGAAATTGGAAGATTCCATCTGTGTATCCTGTGGGAACTGTGTATCGGCGTGTCCTGTAGGAGCATTGATGCCAAAGAAAAGCAAAAAATTCAGGTATTGGGAAACGAAAAAGGTAAGAACCACTTGCTCCTATTGCGGCGTTGGATGTCAGATGGATCTGCTTGTAAAAGATAATAAAGTCGTAGAAGTCCAACCTGTCGATGGGCCTGCAAACCAAGGATTGCTCTGCGTAAAGGGAAAATTTGGGTATCGCTTCATCGATCATCCGGATCGGTTGAAAACTCCGCTCATCAAAAAATATGGGGAGTTTGTAGAAGCAACTTGGGATGAGGCATATGATTTGATCACGAGCAAGATAAGAGAAATCAAAGGAGCAAATGGGGCGAATGCATTTGGCGTATTTACTTCTGCTCGTTGTACTTCAGAGGAAAATTATTTGATGCAAAAATTGTTCAGGGCAGTGATAGGAACCAATAATGTGGATCACTGCGCTCGCCTCTGCCATGCCTCCACCGTTGCGGGGCTTGCCACAACATTTGGAAGCGGTGCGATGACCAATAGTATCACAGAGGTGTTAGATGCCGATGTTATCTTCGTGACCGGCTCCAACACGACAGAAAATCATCCGGTCATTGGAACACAAATAAAAAGAGCAAAGAAAAAGGGCGCAAAACTGATCGTTGCGGATCCAAGAAGGATCGAACTAGCAAAAGATGCAGATGTGTTTTTGCAAATTAAACCAGGAACAAATATCGCTTTGTTCAATGGGATGATGCACGTGATCATCAAGGAGGGATTACAGGACAAAGAATATATTCAAAACCGAACAGAAGGATATGAGGAGCTGGAAAAACTGGTTGAAGCCTATCCGCCGGAAAGGGCGGGAGAAATTTGCGGAGTGGCTCCTGAAGATATTGTAAAAGCTGCCAGGATGTATGCAGAAGGAGAGAAAGCCGGAATTTTCTATGCGATGGGAATTACACAGCACAGCTCCGGAACAGGCCATGTGATGGCGATTGCCAATTTAGCGATGTTATGCGGAAATGTGGGCATCGAATCCGGAGGAGTAAATCCCCTGAGAGGGCAAAACAATGTTCAAGGGGCCTGCGATATGGGTGCGCTGCCCAATGTATTCCCCGGATATCAATCGGTAACGGATCCGGATATTATAGAAAAATTTGAAAAGGCATGGGGAACAAATTTATCCAACGAGGTAGGATTGACCATTCCGGAGATGTTAAGAGCAGCAAAAGAAGGAGCGCTTAAGTTCTTGTATATTATAGGAGAAAACCCGATGGTATCCGAACCGGATATTGCCCATGTGAGAAAAGCGTTGAATCGCGTTGATTTCCTCGTAGTGCAGGATATATTCATGACGGAGACGGCTGAATTGGCAGATGTGGTTCTTCCGGCAGCTTGCTTTGCAGAAAAGGATGGGACATTTACCAATACGGAAAGAAGGGTTCAAAGAGTGAGAAAGGCAGTGGACCCTCCCGGAGATGCAAAAGCAGATTGGGAAATCATCATGGAATTGATGAACCGGCTTGGCTATCCGTGCAGCTATCGACATCCATCAGAGATCATGGATGAGATCGCAAAAGTGACGCCTCAATATGGTGGAATCGACTATGAGCGGATAGAGGGAGATGGACTCCAATGGCCTTGTCCAACGAAAGATCATCCGGGAACAAAATATTTGCATAAGGAAAAATTTTCAAGGGGCAAAGGATTATTTAAGCCGATACCCTATACTGAATCGATGGAGGTGCCCGATGAAGAATACCCACTGATCTTAACGACGGGTCGGCATCTGTACCATTATCATACAAGGACCATGACCGGCAAAGTGGAAGGGCTCAATAAAATCGCACCGGAAAGCTATATCGAAATCTCTCCGAAGCTGGCAAACAAATTGAATATCCAGGACGGAGAAA
>JAMNXX010000097.1 GCA_023623095.1 Bacillota bacterium
AAATTATATGATAGAGGCGAGAAATACTGAAAAATTCAGAGAAAATTTCAAGGACGATTTGCATGTAGTGATTCCTAAAGTGTATTGGAAGTATTCAACTGCTAAAATTTTAACATTAGAGAAGATAACAGGAATCAAACTTTCAAATATTTTAAAAACGGAAGATGGAAAAAAGGATGTAAAATCGATAGCGGGCCAAATCGTCGAAGCGTTTATGAAGCAAATTTTTATTTTTGGTTTTTTTCACGCCGATCCGCATCCAGGGAATATTTTTGTTGTATCAGAGAATACCATTGCTTTTATCGATTTTGGCATTATAGGATATCTAGAGCCACATGCGATGGATTTTATTACAGATTTATTTATAGCAGGAACGCGAAAAGATATCGAAAAAATTGCAGAACTGTTTGTCCAAATTGATGCAGTGAACCCAAAGAGTGATATGCGTCGATTTAAGGAGGATTTATCCTTTATTTTTAATATTTATTTTGATGTTCCTTTAAAACGGTTAAATATTTCTGAAGCGCTTTCAGAATTTATGAGGATTACATATCAGAATCGCATTCGCCTTCCTTCTCAATTTGTTCAGCTAACGCGAGCGCTTATCGTGTTAGAGGGAAGTATAAAGAATTTGAATCCCGAATTGAATATTTCTGAAGCAGCAGGCCCATTTGTCAACCGGATCATTGCTTACCGTTTCCGTCCCGAAAAAGTTTTTAAAGAAATATTATATTATGGGGGCAATATTTTAGGAACGCTTAAGACTTTTCCTAAGGATTTAAGGAGCATTATTAAAAAACTTGAGAGCAATGAAATGAAACTTCTTTTGGAAGAAACAGCTTCTCAGAAATTTGCATATCATCTAAATAAAATAATCCATAAATTATGTTTAAGTTTAATCATTGCTGCAATGTCTATCAGTTCTTCCATGCTTATCGGCTATGAAAAAGGCCCAATGCTTTTTGGAATTTCTGCGCTCGGTCTGTTTGGATATTTTATTGCTTTGTTTTCTGCTATTGTTTTAATACTCAATATATTGATGGCAAAATTCAAAAAATAAGCAAATATCTTGAATAGAAGGGAAAAGGTTTTGGATAAAGAATATAAAAGGATATATGATTTTCTCATGAAAAAATCTTATTCATAAATAGGAGGAATGGAACAAGATGAACTTAAAAGGAAAAATAAGAGAGATACCGGATTTTCCAGAAAAGGGAATAAGCTTTAAGGATATTACGACACTCTTAAAAGACGGAGATGCTTTTCGATATGCCATTGATAAGATGGCAAGTGATATTCGAGATAAGGAATTTGATATTATTGTAGGACCAGAATCGAGAGGATTTATTATCGGAGCTCCTTTAGCGTATGCAATGCAGAAAGGATTTATACCTGTTCGAAAGCCGGGGAAATTACCTGGGGAAACCCTTCGCTATCAGTATCAATTAGAATATGGTACCGATCAATTAGAAATTCATAAAGATGCGATTAAAAAAGGCCAAAAAGTAATTGTAGCAGATGACTTGCTGGCAACAGGCGGAACGATACACTCTACAATCCAACTGGTAGAGCAGTTAGGGGGAGAAGTTGTCGGGTGTGTATTTTTGATAGAATTAACATATTTAAATGGCAGGGAGAGGTTAAAAGATTACGATATTAGGACACTCATTCAATATTAGCTTGCACCCGGTACCTTGTTATTCATTGTTTGGTCTTTCTTTCCTTACAGCTGGTGAAGGGCACTGTCTTTTTGGTTTTATTTAGTATATAATATATTCAATATTCTGTCGAAAAAAGGTTCTTATTTTCAAATGACTAAACAAGGTGGTAGAATATGTTAGAAAATCTACTTGCTCAAATACAACAATATAATCCCAATAGTGATCTGAGCTTAATTATCAAAGCTTACAATTTTGCGGAGCGTGCACATGAAGGTCAAATCAGAAAATCCGGCGAAAAATATTTCATCCATCCCTTTGAAGTAGCAAAGATATTGGCTCAGTTGGATATGGATGATGCTACGATCATTGCCGGCCTTCTCCATGATGTTATCGAAGATACGCGACACGGCTATGAGCAAATCAAGAAAGAATTCGGAGAAGAGGTAGCAAGTTTAGTTGAAGGTGTGACAAAATTAGGGCGATTAAGCTATGAAACAAAAGAAGAAAGACAAGCCGAAAGTCTTAGAAAAATGTTCCTTGCAATGGCAAAAGATATTCGTGTTATCATTATTAAATTGGCAGACCGCCTTCATAATATGCGTACATTAAAATATATGGACGAAGAGAAGAAAAAGGAGAAGGCAAAAGAAACGCTGGAAATCTATGCTCCGATTGCCCACCGGCTGGGAATATCAAAGATCAAATGGGAACTGGAGGACCTTGCCTTAAGATATCTAGATCCGGAAGGATATTATGACTTGGTAGAGAAAGTTGCCAAAAAGCGGCAAGAAAGGGAAGAATATATTAATGAAGTTATTAAGCAATTGAAAGAATCGTTGGCTTCTTTAAACCTTGAGTATGAAATTAGCGGTCGTTCTAAGCATTTCTACAGCATTTACAGAAAAATGGTTTATCAACACAAATCATTTGAGGAAATATTCGATTTAACAGCAATACGAGTTATCGTGGAAACCGTTAAGGATTGCTATGCCGTCTTAGGAGTTGTCCATACAATGTGGAAACCGATTCCGGGGCGATTTAAAGATTATATTGCGATGCCGAAACCGAATATGTATCAATCCCTTCATACTACGGTAATCGGACCTAATGGAGAACCTTTTGAAATCCAGATTCGCACTTGGGATATGCACCGAACGGCTGAATATGGTATTGCTGCACACTGGAAGTACAAAGAAGGAAGAAAAGACGATAACGAACTGGATGACAAATTAAGATGGCTTCGACAATTGTTGGAATGGCAAAGGGATATGAAAGATCCCAAAGAATTTATGGAATCTCTAAAGATCGATCTCTTTACGAATGAAGTTTTTGTATTTACGCCGAAAGGAGATGTTATCGATCTTCCTGCAGGTTCTACGCCGATAGACTTTGCCTATAAAATACATTCTGACATCGGGAACAGCTGCGTCGGCGCCAAGGTAGACGGTAGAATGGTTCCAATTAATTATGAATTAAAAAATGGGAACATTGTAGAAATTTTAACTTCAAACCACAGCAACGGACCGAGCAGAGACTGGTTAAAATTTGTAAAAAGTACACAAGCAAAAAATAGAATCCGACAATGGTTTCGAAAAGAGCGAAGAGAAGAAAATATTGAAAAAGGCAGAGAAATGCTCGAGAAAGAAATCAGAAGAAATGGCTATGAAGTTCAGACATTGGCCAGACCTCAATGGCTAAATCAATTTGTGAAAAAATACAATTTTAATAATATAGAAGACTTGTATGCTGCGATTG
>JAMNXX010000212.1 GCA_023623095.1 Bacillota bacterium
AAGATCTGTTTGAAGCTCTCGATAAAATTCAGCAAGAAGGATATGAGTATGAAATTTTATTCTTAGAAGCCTCGGATGAAACATTGATTAAAAGATTTAAAGAAACGAGGCGTAGCCATCCACTGGCTCCAAATGGAAGGCTGATAGAAGGGATCAAAGAAGAGAGGAAGCGGCTGGCAGAGCTGAAGAAGAAAGCGAAACATATTGTAGATACGTCAAATTTGACAACAGCCCAATTGAAGGAAGAGCTCAAAAAGATATATGTTCAAGGAGCTCAGATAGAAAATATAACGATCTTGATTCAATCCTTTGGGTTTAAGAAAGGAATTTCATTAGATGCAGATCTGGTTTTCGATGTTCGGTTTTTACCCAATCCGTATTATGTGGAATCCCTAAGGGATTATACCGGTGAAGATGAACGCATACGAAGTTATGTGATGAAATGGCCGGAGAGCGCTGAATTCTTGGATAAATTAGTGGATATGATTGAGTTTCTCATCCCTTATTACATCAAAGAAGGAAAGTCACAGCTCGTCATTGCTATTGGTTGTACCGGTGGGATGCACCGTTCGGTTGTGATTGCGAATATATTGTATGAAATTCTGCAGGAAAAAGGACATCGAGTAACGGTTCAGCACCGCGATATATCCAGAATAGTGAAGGAGTAATGGGTATATGAATATTTTCAATTGGTTAAAATCCGCTTTATCGATAAAACAGCGGATGCGTGAAGATTCTTTCCATTCTCATCGCTGCAATCAGTGCAATAAGATGGATCAGAAGCTGCGAGAAAAAAAGATCTTGGGAAACGCTCCGAAAGTCGTTGCCATTGGAGGCGGAACGGGACTTTCCGTTTTGTTGCGCGGACTGAAGAAATACACCTCAAATATTACAGCCATCGTAACCGTAGCGGATGATGGAGGAGGTTCCGGAGTTCTCCGGGAAGATTTGGGGATGCTCCCGCCTGGGGATATTCGAAACTGCATTTTGGCGCTTGCGGATATGGAACCGATTATGGAGCAACTTTTGCAGTATCGTTTTCAAGAGGGTGTACTAAAGGGGCAAAGTTTCGGAAATCTTTTGATTGCAGCCATGAATGGAATCTCGAATAGTTTTGAAGAAGCGATTCACAAGATTAATGACGTTTTGGCGGTAACCGGTGAGGTGCTGCCTGTTACGTTAGAAGATGTTGTCCTTTATGCAAAATTAAAAAACGGCGTTATCGTTAAGGGAGAATCGCAGATCCCTAAGAAAGTGAAAGAACTGCGGAGCGAGATCGAAGAAGTGTTTTTGCATCCGGAGGATGCAAAACCCCTTGAAGAAGCGGTGGAAGCGATTTATCGGGCAGATGTTGTGATATTGGGTCCTGGCAGTTTATATACGAGCGTGATGCCCAATTTGCTCCTTGCAGATATCGGCAAAGCGCTAAAGGAAAGCAAAGCGCTAAAAGTGTATGCAGCCAATGTCATGACGCAGCCTGGAGAGACGGACGGTTATGGGGTGTGGCGGCATGTGCGGGCGATCATTCACCATATGAAAGGAAATGTGATCGACTACGTTTTTGTGAACGATGAGAAAATTCCCCAGGAAATATTAAAAAAATATGCGGTGGATGGATCAAAGCCGATTTATTTGACATCGAAAGATCGCAGAATTTTAATGAAAAAGGGGATTCATATTGTAGAAGCACCCCTTATCGATATTAAAAAACATTATATCCGACATGATGCCTGCCGATTGTCAGAAATGATCATCAATCTGGTATCGGAAAGAAAAAATGCCTGCAATAAGAAAGAAAACTTTTTTCCGTATAATCAAAAAAGGGGAGGAAAAAGAGCAGTTGAAAAAGCCCGCTGATGAGTTTGGAAAAATCTTTTTCAGCACTCTCACAAAAGGCATTATGAATTTATGCTATAATAGTAACAAGATTAGAAAGAAATAACGATGGTAAGAGATATCGGCTGAGAGGCTGCAAAAATACGGTACAGCTTTTCGACGGCATAAGGAGTGGAATCTGTGTGAGAGAAGAAATCAGCGCTGGTGGTGTAGTGATATTTGGAAATGCGATATTGCTTTTGCGAAGATATAATGGGGACTGGGTTTTGCCGAAAGGAAAAGTGGAAAAGGAAGAAGCGCTCCATCAGGCTGCAATTCGAGAAGTTTATGAAGAGAGCAGAGCAAGAGTGGAAGTATTGGCGTATCTGGGGGAAATTCATTACTCCTATAGAGATTGTTGGAAAGAAGAAGTGATCAACAAAACCGTACACTGGTATTTGATGAAGGCAAAAAATATGGACTGTATCCCTTTAAAAAAAGAAGGATTTATAGAGGCTCAATTTATTCATATGAATCGGGCGGCGGAATTTGCAAAATATCGCGATGAACGGGATATTATTCAAAAAGCAATTCGACAGTTTAAACAGCTCTTATAAATGGATATCGGAAAACACATGAAAAAAAATAAATCTGTGATATAATAACGGTAATATCCATTTATACGCTTCAGGTTTATGGATGGAGTGACAAAGCAGGTGAGGAAATGTCTTTTTCGATGAAAACTAAAAATGAATTAGCCAGAGAAATTCCCGAGAGCGAACATTGTCAGTTGGCAGAATTATCTGCTTTGATTCGAATGAGTGGAACCATTCAGCTGTTGGGTTCTCAGAAAGTAAATATCAAGGTTGTTACAGAGAATGCTGCGATTGCTAGGAAGGTTTTTTCCCTGTTTAAAAAACGTTTTCACATTCATACAGAACTTCGGATTCGAAAGAACAAACTGTTGAAGAAAAACAATTACTATATGATTTTTATCAGCAGTGAAGCCGGAGCGACTGATGTCCTAAAAAAAGTGGGCATATTGAAAGAAAAGGACGGGCATCGTTTTATCGATCATTCAATTCCTTCCGAATGCATTCGAGAAAAATGCTGCAAGAGAGCGTATCTAAGAGGTGCCTTTTTAGGAGCGGGTTCCATAAGCGATCCTGAAAAAACATATCATCTTGAATTTGTGACTTCTAGTCGGGAGCATGGAGAAGATCTAAAGAATCTTATCAATGAATTCGGATTAAATGCCAAAATCGTTGAACGAAAAAATAATTATGTGATATACCTCAAAGAAGGCGATCAAATTGTAGATTTGTTAAATATCATCGGGGCGCATGCAGCACTGTTGGATTTTGAAAATGTAAGGATTATGAAGCAGCTGAGAAACAATGTGAATCGAATTGTCAATTGTGAAACAGCAAACCTCAGCAAAATCGTAAACGCTTCCATTCGCCAAATTGAAAATATCGAATATATTCAAAAGACAAAAGGATTTAAAATATTGCCAAACCACTTAAGAGAAGTTGCAGAATTACGGCTTGCTTATAAAGAAGCGAGTTTAAAAGAATTGGGA
>JAMNXX010000011.1 GCA_023623095.1 Bacillota bacterium
ATTTGAACGATTTGGGACTAAGGCTGTATGTGTACAATGCGGGGATGGACCCATATAAGGTAAAAGAAATTGATGTCAAAACATCGAAGCTGACTTTGGCAGATGCAAAGGATCAGTATGAGCTGTCTTTGAGAAATCTGTATAGTAGCCTAAAACAGCTCGAAGAACGACAGCAGAGCCTTCAAATCAGCCTTGATAAGGCATTGGATGATTTGAAGCTCGCCAGGGCAAATTTTGAAGTAGATATGATTACCCAGCTCGATCTCGAAAGAGCAAATCTGCAGGTAGAAAGCCTGAAGCAGCAAATGAGAGAAAACATGATGCAGTATGAAACATTAAAGATGGTTTACGAAAAGCCGTGGGTATTGCAGCAAGCTCTGTAAAGACCTGTAGGAACGACTTTTGTTCTAAGAACAACTGTAGGGGAGAGCTTTGCTCGCCCGAAGCATAAGGAGCGGGCGGTCTTCTGATATGATACTTCCAAGGTAGATAGTCTAATTAATTAAAATTAGATTATCTACTTGGAGGTATCTTGTAAAGGATTCGCTTTTCTTTACGAATATATGCGGTTATGTATCGCAAGAAACCGAGCATTCCAAAATAAGCTGTAGGGGCGACCTATGGTTACCCGTGACTATAGAAATGAACTGTAAAAAAGGAGGGAAAACGATGTATCATTTTTTTAAAAAACAACGGAAACTTTTTTTAGGAATCCTAATCGGACTGATCATCGGCGGGGGAGGATTTGTCTTTGCGGATACCGCTGCAAAAGTATCTGCGGTGATTGCCAACCATGTTTCATTCCAGTTTGATGGAAAGAACGTTCCCATTCCGGCAGAATATACGGTATTGAATTATCAGGGACGTATTTATGTGCCTGCCCGTTTTGTTGCCGAAAATCTGGGAGCAGAAGTAACATGGGATGCTGTGACCAATCGAATTTTATTCGAATCTCCCAAATTAGAATGTCCGGAACCGCCGGTACAGGAGCCGGGAGATCAGGAGGACCCCAAAAAACCGGATCCATCGGATAAGGATCGAGATGATGAAGATAAGGATGTCAGCAAACGCTACAGCAAACTGCCGATGTCTGCGGTCAAGGATAAGATATGGGTTTACGTAAGCGGGATTACGGTAGACAAAGACGATAAAGTCACATGGATTTATGTAGAAGTGGAAAATAAGGGAAGCGCAAATGTTCAGCTTGATCAGCGGGCAACGACGATCCTTACTGATGGAAAAACCTATTATCAAAAGGATGTCAGAGCCGTATATGATACCGATCCGCATTGGTACAATGATATCCGGGAAGATGAAAAGGTAAGCGGATTTATCAAAATGCCGCTACCGGAAAAAGGAGAAAAATGGGGCGATATGACACTAACGCTGAAGGTGCGCAAGAACGACGGCAGCGGAGAGGTACTTGAATTTGAATTTGATATTGCCGGGGAATAAAGGGAAGTATGAAGAGGATGATTGATGCAAGGACGGCCGTCGGTCGTCCTATTTTATTACTGTTAGATTACGTTTCCATTACAATTATAAAATGAAAGAGGATTTTTCTTTCTTTTTATCGAAATCTTAGCATCAGAAGAAATGATATCCAAAAAAACCACGAAAAGCCATCGCAAAAGCAGGGGTTTTTTGGCAAGAAAAGCATGAATAACGAAGAACAAAAGGAAAAGGAGGGAAGAAAATTGAAAACATTAAAAGCACAGAAGGTCAAAATATGTATGCTGATGACCGTATTATTGATCCTCTCCGGCGGATTCAGTGCCTTTGCTGCGCAGACAACTTTTTCAGATATTAATGAAGCGCCTTGGGCAAAAGAATACATCATAAAGATGGCGGATGCCAAGATCATCAGCGGGTATTTTGATGAGAAGACGCTGAGAGCGACATTTAAACCGAACCAGCCGGTCAGCTATGTGGAAGCAGTTCAGATGATTTACAATACATTGAAGGCAGCCTCCAAATTGAAAACGACGGCAAGCGTCGTCAGCAAACAGGAGGACCTATTGAAAGCCAACAATATTCCTCAGTGGGCCCATGAAGCGGTTGCTTATGCTGTAGAGTACAAGATTGTCCATCCGGAGGATCTGCAGAGCTTTATGAAAAATGGAAAACAAGATTTTGCCAAAAGGGAAGATATAGCGATCTTTATCGGAAAAGCCCTCAATATGGATGAACTGATCGATCCGCTGCCCATTTTGGATTTTGTGGATGCGGAAATGATCAAAAGCATTGCCGTTCCCTATGTGGATTTGCTGGTGAAAAAGGGAATCGTTACAGGGGATACGGAGAAAAGATTTAATCCGACAAAATCCGTAACGAGAGCGGAAATGGCGGTGATGTGCTCAAAAACTTACGATCTGCTAGGGGGAACAAGTACGCCGGAGCCAAGCGCACCGACCGAAACGAAAATCACAGTGACCCTTCGTACCATCAATACGACTGCGGGCGTCATCCTTGTCAGAAATGACAGCGGAGAGCAGAGCACTTATGATGTAGTAGGTGTGCCGATTGAGCATGATGGGGACTACAAAACCCTCTTTGATTTGCAGGAAGGGGATATTGTCGAGCTGACTTTTTCCGATGATGCATTGAAAAAAATCAGGCTTTTGGAACCTGCTAAAATAGAAGACAAATACCCCTATATCATCGACTATGTGGATGAAAGTACCGAGATGCTCGTCGTAAAAGATGATCAAGGGAGAACGCAGGTATATAGTTTGAAAGACGTATTGATTTATATTGACGGCAAAGGAGAGCGGATCAAGGATCTGCGTACCGGTTATCGGGCTGATTTGGTTTTTGACAGTGCGGGGAATTTAATCAGGATCAATGCGAATACAGATGCGAAGACGGATTTTGAAGGAATGGTATATACATTCAAAAAAATCGACACGGATTACTATATCTTGACAGTTGCTGAAAAAGGAAATACTTCTTCCAGAAGGGAATTTATCGTTGATGAAGATACAGAGGTTCGGTATAAAAAATCAAAAAAGAGTCTTTCTCTGAACAGGATTCAGGAAGGGCAGTGGGTTGAAGTTCGATTCGTGGGAGATATCGCATTCGAGGTCATTATCGACGATGAAGAAATAGAGTATATGGGAATTTTGGAAGAAGGCATCCGCTTCGGAAAGACCTATCCGATTTTAACGATGCGGGACAATGACGGCAATCTATTGGAGCTGCAGGTCGATGAGGATGCAAGAGTCCGCAGGGACAGCAAGAGGGCGGATCTATACGATTTAGCCAAAGGAGATATCGTATCCGTTACCGTAGAAAACGGGAAGGTGACGGATATCGTTGCAACGAGCCGTACAAAGAAGAGCACCGCGGAAGGGACGATTCGCCAGATCGTGATTGCAAATCC
>JAMNXX010000206.1 GCA_023623095.1 Bacillota bacterium
CTACAGCAAAGGCCCTGTTTATTGGACAGCAATCGCATGGAACATCTTTTTCGGAATTATGTATTTTGTGGTAGGCAAACGCATCTGGTTTTACGGAAAAGAAAATAATTATATTACTCCCAGCGACTTCTTTGCACATCAATACGATTCGAAATTTTTAGCAAATTTGATCGCCATTATTATGCTTTTATTTACACTTCCTTATCTGCAAATTCAGCTCACAGGCGGTGCTTATCTCATCGAAGTAGCTTCCGGCGGGCTTATCCCTTGGAAAATAGGCGGTATTATCTTTTATGTCGTCATCATCATCTACGTTTGGGCCGGCGGATTAAGGGCTGTTGCATGGACAGATATTTTCTACGGTGTTCTGCTATTCTTCGGAATGATTTTTGCCGGTTTTTATCTCGTTGCCAAAGTTGGAGGGACCAGCGAACTGTTTGCAACGTTGAGAGAAACAGCCCCCGAATCCTTAACTTTGCCCGGTCCTGATGGCACAGCCGGTCCGATGCTTTGGGTAGCAATGTTCATCGTCACTCCGCTGGGAGCATTTATGGGACCCCAGCTTTGGACCAGGATGTACGCCGTAAAATCTCCTAGATTATTTAATTTGATGCCTTTTCTCTTAAGCGTTGCTGCTATCGCTTATATCGGTTCCATGTTGGTTGGAAATACAGGAATCATCTTGGAGCCCGGTCTGGAAAACCCGGATACCGTACTCCCGATTATGCTGTTTAAATATGCTCCATTTGCTTTGGCTTCTCTGATTATCGCCGGGGGTGCTGCAGCAGCCATGTCTACTGCAAACTCTCAAATCCACTCGATGTCCGCCGTATGGACTGTCGATATTCATCAAAAATATATTAATCAAAATATGAGCCAACATACGCTCGTATGGGTTGGACGTTGGGCGATTCTCATCTTCGCAGCAATTGCATATTTCATGTCCATATTTATTCCTGGATTGCTTGTAACCATCGGCTTGGTCGCATTGGCAGGGACTGCACAGGTCATGATTCCTACGCTCGGTGCTCTCTTCTGGAGAAAATCCAATGCCGCAGGAGCCATTGCAGGGCTATTGGTTGGGACCATCTTTCTCTGCTTAAATACATTTGCAGGAGTCCCGGCACCTTTCGGATTCCACGGCGGATTATTTTCCATCATCCTCAATCTCATCGTATTTGTCATCGTCAGTTCGGTTACACCGGCACGCAATGAAAAGCTATTAGAAGAATTAGATGCGCAGAAGGAGAAATATGCAAGATTTTATAGCTAAATCCTTTTCCCATCTTTTTAGAATCATCTAAACAGCAGGCAAGCAATCTTTTCCGCAATAAACCTCTTCCGGCTCCTTTTCGGATACACGCAAATCCTTTCGCCTAAAATCAACCATCCGCAAAGGAGCCAAATATTTATCAGCGCTAAAGAAGATAAAAATTCTTCTAATAGCTCCAAATAAAAATTTATATAAAAAAGAGGTGTCTAATCATGAGTCAACTTCATCCGGCAGTAAAATTGGCATCAGAGTTGATAAAAATAAGCTCCGAAAATCCAACCCGTCTGGAGAAAGAAATCATTGACTTCATCGCCGATTGGCTGAAAAAGGACAATGTGCCCTTTGAGCTGCAAGAAGTCAGCCCCGGACGAAACAATTTGATCGCCCGCGTAAAGGGAGAAGGAAAACGTCCACCGATTACGCTCATCGCCCATTGCGACACCGTACCGATCGGGGAAGGGTGGAGCATCGACCCGCTGGGTGGAATCATTCAAGACGGCAAATTGTACGGGCGCGGTGCAGCTGATATGAAATCAGGAGTAGCTGCTGCACTATATGCAGTGAAAGAAGCAAATAAAGCAGAATCGATTCCGGGAGATTTTGTTGTCGTCGTGTCCGTTGATGAAGAAGGTCCCGGAATGAAAGGAATACTAGCGCTGTTGGATTCGAAAATGCTGGATGCTTCCAGTATGGTCATCACCCCTGAACCAACCAGCTTAGATATCGTTCGTGCGCATCGAGGGGTTATGTGGTACGAAATTACCACCTATGGAAAATCATCTCACGGCGGACATGCGGAACGTGGAGTCGATGCCAATCATGCGCTGGCAGAAATCATCTGTGAACTGAAAACAGCTGTCCAGGCTCTGCCTTTTGACGATCCGCTTCTCAAGCAATCTTTAATTTCCATCGGAAAAATGAGCGGCGGCGAAAAAACAAATGTGGTTCCGAGCAAGGCCAATGCAGAAATTGATTTTAGAGTTGTTCCCCCAATGGATGCGGAAGATGCAAATACATTGGTTCAAAAAGCAGTACAGCGTGCCGTATCCCGCGTTCCGGGAGCAAAAGCCGAAGTCAAAAATCTCGGTCTACAGCGTCCTCCTGTTGAAACACCTGCAGACGCTGATGTTATTCAGATTCTTACAAAGAGTTATAAAGCCGTCATGAAAAAAGAACCAAAGCATGCAGGGTATGTGGCTTATACCGATGCAGCCGTCGTTTCTTTATTCTTAAATAACAAAAATGCAATCTGCTTTGGCCCTGGAAATCTGGAACAAGGACACACGGCAGATGAATGGGCTTTTATTGATGAAATAGAAAAATGTGCAGAAATTTTCAAACATTTAGCATGTAACGATTGAATATCTCGATATTCCTTATTAAAAAAGGAGAGGTTTTGCCTCTCCTTCCTCATTTTTTGAATTGATTTTAAAACCTGCCTGAACCGTGCACTGCTTCAAGAGAATAAAATCTTTCTTATTTTTGAATCGATTTTAAAACGCTTCTATTTTTTAAAGCTCTTAAAATTAGAATTACAAAAAACGGATGAATCCTTTCATCTATCTTCAATAAGCAATTTTTCCTTTAATTGCAAAAAATTTTCCTTAATCCGACTTAACAATTTTTTCATCACATAAGCTTTGTTAAAAAGCTAAAAATATGTATATGCCGTATGATACAAAACATTTATGATTGAAAGGAGCTAGACTATGAGATTGAAAAGATTCACATTATTATCTATCGTTTCTATTTTTATATTTACGGCACTCATTGCAGGATGTACCCCCGCACAGCGGCCAACGGTAGATCCGAATAGAAATACTGCTCGCGATACGATTCCGGATACAAATCGCGATACCCTTCCAAACACAGACGGTGTAAATCCCGATACAGTACCTTTAAGACCAAATACCATCGATGAAGATAGAAACAATAATCGAAACAACAATACAGCAGTACGCGACATGGAAAAGAAAGTAGCAAATGAGGTCGAAAAAGTGCCAGGAGTTAAAAATGCAACTGTACTGATTAACAACAATACTGCTTATATCGGAATCGATCTGGATGAAGCAATAGAAGATCGACAAATTACAGTTATCAAAGACA
>JAMNXX010000287.1 GCA_023623095.1 Bacillota bacterium
GAAGAAGGAGCTTTCACGGGAGCAAGTAAAAAAGGGAAGATAGGGTTATTTGAGCTTGCAGATGAGGGAACCCTTTTTTTAGACGAAGTAGGCGAATTGTCTTTGGACATGCAGGTAAAACTTCTTCGTGCTTTACAGGATCAGGAAATCAAAAGAATTGGTGGGGTTGCACCGATCAAAGTTGATGTGCGCATTTTAGCAGCTACGAACCGGAATTTAGAAGAAATGGTTAAAAAGAATCTTTTTAGAGAAGATTTATACTATCGTTTAAATGTGATTCCTTTAAAGATTCCTCCTTTACGCGAACGCAGGCAGGATATCATTCCTTTGATACAATGTTTTTTACAGCAGATCAACAAAAAATACGGCTGGAATAAATATTTTTCAAGTAAAGCAATGCATTGTTTATATGAATATGATTGGCCAGGCAATGTAAGAGAGCTAAAAAACATTGTAGAACGCATGGCCATTATGAGCAACCGAGATTGCATTGATTATACAGATCTTCCTGAAAAAATCATTTCTAATAAGAAAGATAATCAGTTGACGATTGAAATTGAAAATTTATCTTTAAAAGAAGCGGTTTCCAGATTAGAGATGCAGCTTCTGGAAAAGGCTTATGCGAAGCATGGAAATGTCAGAGCAGCAGCAAAAGCTTTGGGTATCGATGCATCTACATTTGTGAGAAAGAGGCAGAAATATACAAAAAAGCGACAGTTGGAGGGATAAGATGTTTGATAAAGTCAATCAAATTATACAGGAAAAGGTAAGGCCGCATCTGCAAGAACATCAAGGGGATATCGAATTGATCAGCGTAAAGGATGGCATTGTACGCATAAAATTTTTAGGTGCGTGCAGCGGATGTCCTTCAGCGGATACAACCGTTGAGGAAGTAGTGAAGGTGATTCTAAAGCAAGAAATTCCTAAGATCGAAGACGTTATTCTAATTCATGGAGTAGATGAAGAACTTTTAGATATGGCAAGGGCAATTTTAAACCGAAAGAAAAAATAAGTCTCCTGGTTTTAATTTATTCTTTACAATTTCTAGTTTAAAAGGTAAGATACGAGATAGGAAGAAACATGAAGATGATTTTAATAGAATCAAAAAAATGGCTCCATCAATCATGAAGGATGATGCAAAAAAGAAACGGTGTTGCGTTTATGCAAACACTCCTCATCAATTGTCTTTGTACAGATTTCCTTACCTTGAACTTAAAATACAATAAGAAAGGAAAAACCCATAAAGTACCGTTGCAAAAATACAACAAAACTCCTTTGAATGGATACAAAAAAGAAAATTCCATTTTAAAAAACCTCTCTTTTCTTATTGAACGACTTGTCATTTTTTATCAAAGCCATGAACGAATCCTAGTATCTAACCGGCCTGTAAGAAATTCATAAAGGCTCCCCCGAAAAAAACATCGAGTACATTTATAAAAAAATAAAACAGGCATGAAAATTGCATTATACAAAATAGTGACCGTATAAAAAGAGGAGCTTTATAGAATTTCAAAAATTTATATAAAAAAAGGAAGGAAGGGATTTAAATGGCATTAATGACAAAAGAGCAGTATATCGAGAGCATGAGGAAATTAAACATCAAGGTTTATATGTTTGGCGAACTAATTGAAAATCCTGTGGACCATCCAATCATTCGTCCTTCATTGAACTCTGTAGCTATGACATATGAGCTTGCGCACGATCCAGAGTATGAAGACTTGATGACAGCAACTTCTAATTTAACAGGTGAAAAAGTCAACCGTTTCTGCCATTTGCACCAAAGCGCAGAAGACTTAGTAAAGAAAGTTAAGATGCAACGCTTGTTAGGACAAAAAACAGCATCATGCTTCCAACGATGTGTAGGAATGGACGCTTTCAATGCAGTATACAGCACAACTTATGAAGTAGACAAGAAGTATGGAACCAATTATCATGAAAGATTTGTAGAATATATGAAGCTTGTACAAAAGAATGACTGGACAGTTGACGGAGCAATGACAGACCCGAAAGGAGATAGAAGCTTATCACCTAGCCAACAAGAGGATCCGGATCTGTATGTACGCGTTGTAGAAAGAAGACCAGATGGAATTGTTGTAAGAGGAGCAAAAGCGCATCAAACGGGATCCGTTAACTCTCATGAGCATCTAGTTATGCCGACGATTGCAATGAGACCAGAAGATAAAGATTATGCAGTATGCTTCGCAGTACCTTCAGATGCAGAAGGGTTATTCATGATTTATGGCCGTCAATCTTGCGACACAAGAAAATTAGAAGAAGATGCAGATATCGACCTTGGAAACAAAATGTTTGGTGGACATGAAGCATTGGTTGTATTTGATGATGTATTTGTACCCAATGAAAGAATATTCTTAAATGGTGAAACAGACTTTTCAGGAATGCTTGTAGAAAGATTTGCAGGATATCATCGTCAAAGCTATGGTGGATGTAAAGTAGGCGTTGGTGACGTATTAATCGGAGCAGCTGCGCTTGCTGCAGATATGAACGGAGTAGCAAGAGCATCTCATATCAAAGATAAATTAATTGAAATGATTCACTTAAATGAAACATTATATAGCTGCGGTATTGCATGTTCTTCTGAAGGACATCCAACACTAGCAGGAAACTATGAAATTGACATGCTATTGGCCAATGTATGTAAGCAAAACGTAACCCGATTCCCTTATGAAATTGTAAGGCTGGCAGAAGATATCGCTGGCGGCTTGATGGTAACTATGCCTTCAGAAAAAGACTTTAAACATCCGGAGATCGGACCGATTTGCGAGAAATATTTCAGAGGCTCATCCAAATATCCAACAGAACACAGAATGAGAATTCTTCGCTTAATTGAAAATATGGCATTAGGAACTGCAGCTGTCGGATATCGTACAGAGTCGTTGCATGGAGCAGGTTCACCACAAGCACAAAGGATTATGATTTCCAGACAAGGAAACTTAGAGCACAAAAAAGAGCTTGCTAGAAAGATTGCTCGAATCGATGAAGCATCTATCGCAGAAAGAGAAGCAGCTGCATCTAAGAAATAAAGAAAATATCTTGGTGTGAAGGGCAACCCCATAATATACAGCCTATCGAGGCGGATGAGATTCATCCGCCTCGGTTAAAAATGGAGTGATAATAATAAGATGTTTGATTTTGATAAGGTAGAGCAGATTATTCAAGAAAAAGTCAAACCGAAACTGAATGAAAATTATGGGGATATTGAATTGTTAGATGTGAATAATGGGGTTGTGGAAATTAAACTGTCGGGTGATAGCATCGAATGCCCTTCATTAAAATTTATTATTGTAGATTTAATCGAAAAAAATTTAAAAGAAAATATTCCCAAAATAAAACAAGTTGTATTAGTCAACGAA
>JAMNXX010000051.1 GCA_023623095.1 Bacillota bacterium
CCCTCAAAGTCACCGAAGAAATATTTAAAAATTATTCGTGCACGAACCCATATGATCGAACGGCTGATTCAAGATCTTTTTCAATTGGCACAACTCGAATCGCAGCAAATGTCTTTCAATTTTTTACAAATCCCCGTTTCGGAATTATTTGAGCAAATGATAAAAAAATATGAATGGGAAGTTCGCCATGCAGGTCTTCATTTTTCCTACTTCATTGATAAAGAAAATCTGCCTCCGGAAAAGGAAGTCATTGTGGATTTAGAACGAATCAATCAGGTTTACTCCAATTTAATCCACAACGCCATTAAAAATACACCCCAAGGAGGAACCATTTCTCTCCGCTGCCTACCCTTGGTTGAATCGGATGCCTTCGCTTTATTTCAAGTACAAGATACTGGAAATGGGATCGCTCCTGAAGATTTGCCCCATATCTTCGAGCGCTTTTATAAAAGCAAAAACAGCGCGCAGCCTAAAAAGTATCCATCAAGCAGATTGGGCTTGGCCATCGCCAAAGAAATCATACAAGCTCATAATGGAAAAATATGGGCAGAAAGCAAATTGAATTCCGGCAGCATTTTTTCTTTTATGCTTCCAATTCATGATGAAGGATCAGATTCGTAACATTGATAAAATTTTTCCTTGCCGCTGAAGCAAATAAAATTTGTGACTGTAAAGGGGGTAAAGCAGAATGGCGGGTGAGAAAATTCTAATTATCGATGATGAATATGAGATCATCGAATTTGTTCAGTTTTACCTTCAAAAAGAAAATTATGAGGTCATTTCTGCACAAAGCGGAAAAGAGGGGCTCGAAAAAGCTAGGATAGAAAAGCCTTCATTGATCATCTTAGATATTATGCTCCCGGATGTGGACGGGGTAGAACTATGCCTGCAACTTCGCCGAGAAAGCAATGTCCCTATCTTATTTTTAAGCTGCAAATCAGAAGATATTGATAAAGCCTTTGCCCTGTCTGCAGGCGGTGATGATTATGTAACAAAACCTTTTTCTCCAATTGAATTAGTCGCCAGAGTAAAAGCACATCTACGCCGCAATCGTTTTTTTGTTGGTGAAAAAAAAGAAAATGAAATCATTCGCCATTCGGACTTGGAAATTCATATCAATACCCACGAAGTCTTCGTAAAAGGCAAACCCGTAAAACTTTCAGCAAAAGAATTTGAAATTTTATCGATTCTAATGAAAAATCCAAGACGCATCTACAGCATCGAACAATTGTATGAAATGGTCTGGAAAAGCGATAGCCTATGCGGAGATGCCCGAGCAGTTATTGTATATATAGGAAATATACGAAAAAAAATCGAAGAAGATTCATCAAAACCTAAGTATATTTTAAATGTTCGGGGCGTTGGATATAAGTTTAACCACTCCTTGCTTTGAATACCCCATTTGTAAATATTCCTATGTATTCTTTTATATGATTGTCCCGAAATCTTCATCGCTTTTAGACCCCTTCTAATCCAAATGAAAAGAGTTGGAACAAGCCCTCAGCAGTTCAAGAGAAGTTTCAGAAATCCTGGTTTTATATAAAATAAGAAGGTGCCTGCCAAGATCATCTTTATCTTAACAGGCACCTTTTCCGTACAAAATAAAGGGGGAATCTTTTAGAAAATATCCGGGGAATCATTTAGGGGGTACGAAATCATTTACTCTTCCATCTCCATCACATCGAGCTCTTCATCAACATTATCGTCATCTACGTCATCTACATAATATTTTCTAGGCGGACAGTCGTCCTCGATGCCTCCTATCGCTCCAATTGCAACTTGACGTTTTTGGAGCAATTTCAATGTCAGGAAAATGACCATTTTTTCTTCTATCTTTCTAAATTCTTTCTCCTCGAAAGGCATGATCACTTTCGATGGACGTGTAGGATTAACGATCTCATCGAACTCAAAGATTCGAGCAGAAACTAATTCGCAGAAAGGCAATTCATTAAAAAATTCGGTGCTGACTTGATTAAATTCCCTTAAATCTCCAGACAATAATTTATCCTTTGCTGTAGCTTCTGCATCTCTGATTTCTTCTTCTTTGAGATATTGAAATTCTTTCGTTTCATTCACCTTTGGTCTCAATGGTGCAATCCCATTGTATCTTACGGGTGTCGTACAACTAAATGGCGTATCTACGGTGCAATGGCGAATATCTCCACAAAATCCTTCTGCATTTGAGCATCTTCTTGTAGCGTATTCAATATTTTTCCGAATAAATCCCTTGATAAATAGGGTGTTGGTGTTTTGTAAAAGCAGGCACTGCGTAACTTTTAACTTCTTTTTAATATTTTTAATCTCAAAGGCAGGTTCCGGCAAAGTGATGACAGAATCAACATGAATTCTTACGGTCAATTTTGCAAGGACAACAGGAATCTTCGCAACAACTCCTCCTGTCAATGCTCTAATCGTTGTGGGGGTATTGACCGCATCTTGCGGATGTCGACTTTCAACATCTACGCAAGTAGATTTTACTTTGCTGATTGCCCGGTTGGTATATGGCCTCTCTACATTGTCTGCGGAATTATATTTTACCCAAGGCATTTTTACTACACACTCCTTTTCTTCATCGATTTTATTTTGGATGTAAGACTGAAACGGTTTGTCTTACATTCCTAGTACAAGCTATTCAGGTTGTCTTATTTTGGTTCCTATTACAGCAAAAAATATTTTATAAATTTTAAGATGAATATACCTAAAAAACAGATCCCTTTCGTACTCTATAATGAATAACAGATAAAGGAGGAAAAAACGATGAGAAAAGGTATTTGCTTTCTATTGATAGCGGTATTATTGCTATCAATCAGTCCTGTAAGCGCTTATGCAGCTAACGACAAACATTTCATCCCACCAGGCCTAGCAAAGAAAGGAGGACTTCCCCCCGGAATCGCTAAAAAATTTATCGATATCACTGATGCCTATAATTGGGCAAAAGAAGCATTGGAAAGAATGGTACGCAAGGGAGTCATTAGCGGCATTAGCGAGAACCAATTTGCCCCTTCCAGAAATGTAACAAAATTAGAAGCATTGGTCATGATCATTCGCACGATGGAATGGGGCGATGATGCGGAAAATGCTTTTGACTTAATAAAAAAAGGTAAGAAAAAAGATAGATTGAAAAACAAAATTCAAGACTGGGGAAAAGGGTATATCGATGTTGCCCTTGAGAAAGGATTGATCGATGAAGTAGATTTATGGCAGCAAAACTTCACGACTCCTGCCACAAGAGAAGATGTTGCAAAATATATTATTCGGGCCTTAGGCTGGCATGATAAGGCAGAAAAATACATGGACGAAGAGCTTCGATTTAAAGATGCAGAAGCCGTTTCAATCGGAGCCGTAGGATATATCTATCTGATAGATAAAGAAGGAATCATGAAAGGATATCCGGATCATACTTTCCGCCCCAATCAACCTGTAAAAAGGATAGAAATGGCGCAATTGGTTGCAAATCTCGATAAGATGCTCGAGGACGACGAAGATGATGAAGATGCAGATGACGAAGACGAGAGCGAAATATTTAAAGGAAAAATCACCAAAGTTGATGTAGACGATAAAGAAATCACCGTTAAAATCGGCAACAGGGAAAAATTATTTGAGCTTACAAAACGCACGACTATCAAAATCGACGGAAAAACTGCAGCCCTCAAAGACTTATCCAGAGGAATGCAAGTAAAGATAACCGTAAAAGGCGATAAAGTCACCAAAATCTCTGCAGAATCAATAAGAAAAGAGTATGTAGGAAAAATCGTCGAAAAGACTGAAGGAACTGTCAACAAACTGACCCTAAGAATAGACGGGGAGAATAAAACTTTCACAGTAGACAAGGATGTGGTCATTGAGATCGAAAACGATCAAAATGACGATGAGCTCATTATTGAATATAAGACATTTAGGGATCTGGAAGTCGGTTCTAAAATCCGAGTCGAAATTGAAAACAACGTGATCGTAAAAATTAAAAATGCTTAATACAAAAGAAACTGCCTTAGTCCTTCCGCTAAGGCAGTTTCTTTGAAAAAATCGATATCGTGTACCATCTCGACATCTTCGCCTACTTTTCCTTTGATTCGAGGTATTTTTCTGCCTGTACGGCGGCAATTGCTCCATCCGCTGCTGCTGTAACGACCTGCCTTAAGCTTTTGGCTCGCACATCCCCTGCTGCAAATACTCCGGGGATATTGGTTCTCATATTTTCATCTGTTTTGATGTATCCATTTTCCATCTCGATTTTCCCTTCAAATATTTCTGTTTGCGGAACAAATCCGATGAATCCAAATAATCCGAATGTCATATCTCCTTCATCTGCTTTGAGCGATTTAAGCTCTCCGGTTTTCACATTTTTAAGCACGATTTCGTTAAGGATACCGCCTTCTCCTTTAATCTCTTCTACGACGCTGTCCCATATAAAATGGATTTTTTCGTTGGCCTTTGCCTTTTCTTGTATAGCCTTCGCCGCTCGGAGCTGGTCTCTTCTGTGAACGATGTTGACCTTTTTTGCATATTTTGTCAGAAACAGTGCTTCTTCTACCGCCGTATCTCCTCCCCCAACGACATAAACTTCTAATCCTTCGAAAAATGGGCCATCACATGTAGCACAATAAGATACGCCTTTTCCGGCATATTCTTTTTCGCCGGGACAACCGATCGGTCTCGGAGAAGATCCCGTTGCGATAATAACTGTTTTCCCTTGATATTCATCTCTGGTTCCTTTTATTTTTTTGATCTCTCCACTCAAATCCACCTCTACAATATCATCATATGTTTTCTCTGCTCCGAAACGCTCTGCCTGCTTGCTCATCCGTTCAATGAGTGTCATACCCGACTCTTCCTCCAGACAGCCTGGGTAGTTTTCTATCTCCGCTGTATTTACAATCTGTCCTCCATCTCTCAGTTTTTCAATAATCAGTGTATGAAGCCTTGCCCTCCCTGCATAAATTCCTGCTGAAAGCCCTGCAGGGCCTGCACCGATGATCAAAACATCATATATTTTGCTCATTTTCCCCCTCCTACTCTTATGCCGTTTCCCTTTTTAGATTCCTGCTATCATTTCGCCAAAACCCATGCAAATCCCTGCTTAATCTATCTCTCTATTTTTCAAACGCCCCTTGGCCTGTTCCTTCGGTAGAAAGCGCCTTCAATTCTAAAAATCCTTCCAGAGTTTTGGAACAAACATCAAAAGGCTTATCTTTGTTTGCACTTTTGGCATAAAATAAATTATGATCTTTATGGGTAATTGTGTGATAGGATCACTTTACTTAAATGCAAAATAAAACATATGCCTCATCTCTAGCTAAATTATGGGGAAAGAATCTATCCAACTAACAGCAAATTGATAAAACTATTTTCTTTAATCGATTTATTTATAATCTTTATATTCATCTAAAGATAAAAAAGTACAAAAAAAATTGCATGAAAAATTGAGTCTGTAAATCATTTCATGCTTTAAATCAAATCTTCAAGTTTTTCATATCCCGTTTCTTTATTAATGACTGCATATACTTCTTTAAAATCTTTAGCAAGCGGATATTTCAACCCCATAAATATTTTTAATTTGTTCGTGTATATCTCTATCTGTCTTTTTACTCTTTCTGTCTCCTTTGGCATCGCCTGATTCTACCTATCTATAGTAAGCTTTTTAGTTTTTCAATAGACTTTCTATCCTTGTGCAGTATTTCACCTGCAATATCTCTTGAATTTTCGTCCAGCTCCCCCCTTAGAACTTTTTCAGCCATATTGACGCCTTGGGTTTCACCCTCTATTGCCTTTTCTATAATTTCAGCTGTATCTGCCTTCGAACCCAAATCCATATTCAGTTTAATATCTCCCATTTTTCCCTTCATTCCAAGATTCTCTTCCGGCTTTCCGCCTATCTCTTGAATATAGCTTGCTAATTTGTCGATATTTTCTCTATGTTGTTTCTGTACTTCTTGAAAGCATTGCTTCACATTCTGATCTTCTAACCTAGATATAAAATTATTGAAACTTTCAACCGCCATATATTCCCCCTGTAAAAGCTGGTTCAGTGATTCTATTGTTTTTGTGTTGGACACTTTGCCTAACCTCCTCTATATTGAATTTATGCTGTTTGCTTTATTTTTTCACCAAAAGCATCAAACAATGCATCCAATCAAAAAGAGCCAATCACTCTGACTGGCCTCTACCGAAATATCGCATTTGGAATTTTGATATGTTTGGTTATTTTTGATGAAAATGGCGCGCATTTTTGATGAAAAACAAATACCCCAAAGCTGCCTCCAGGGCATGGATATTTTACAAAACAACTTAAGACCATCCAAGAAAGAGCTGACCATAAGCAAGCACAAACGACGAATGACATTTGTGTCCATGTCACGAAAAAATTGAGTAGAGAAGTGGCCAACATGCTTGACAGCCTCAATCCCCAAAAAAGAAAAAGCCTCGAAATAATTCTCGGCTTCAACCTTCCCCAATTTGTCCTCAACTCTGTTTTTTTGTCCCCATTTCAAAAAATAAATGGTGCGCCCTGAGGGACTCGAACCCCCGACCTTCTGATTCGAAGTCAGCAACTCTATCCAACTGAGCTAAGGGCGCACAAAAAAATGGTGCGGGTGAAGGGATTTGAACCCCCACGCCGTTAAGCGCTAGAACCTGAATCTAGTGCGTCTGCCGATTCCGCCACACCCGCTTTTCCATCTTGAATATTATTTTTTAGATTCAATGATTTTAATTTTGCTGCTCTCTTCTATAATAATATAGATAGTTCTGGTACCCCATCAGGGATTCGAACCCTGGACTCCCTGATTAAGAGTCAGGTGCTCTGGCCAACTGAGCTAATGGGGCACAAACATGGCGGGCCCACAGGGACTCGAACCCCGGACACACGGCTTAGAAGGCCGTTGCTCTATCCAGCTGAGCTATGAGCCCACACTTGGAGCGGATGATGGGAATCGAACCCACGCTACCAGCTTGGAAGGCTGGAGTTCTACCATTGAACTACATCCGCCCAGATAAAATTTTGGGAATGGTCGGGGTGGCAGGATTTGAACCCGCGGCCCCCTGGTCCCAAACCAGATGCGCTACCAAACTGCGCTACACCCCGATTCCGACTGACAAACTATAGTTTACCACATAACCTTTGCCGGGTCAAAAATTATTATTTTGTTTTTCGGGGTGTTTTATGGTGTTTCAGCATTATTATAATGATTCTCTCTGTTTATCTTCCTTTCACGTTAAATTGCTCTTGATTTATCCTAGATTCTTCGTTTCCAATAAATTCATATTCGATTCCCTTATCTTCAGAAAAAACGGAACGCATTCTCTGAAGGATTTTTCGAATCGAAACAATCAATGGATTGGCTTCGTTATATGAATTTTTTCAATTCATTTTTCAGTTTTTCAAGTGCCTTCGCCCGATGGCTGATCTTGTTTTTCAAAGAAGGCGGCATTTCAGCAAAAGTTTTTTGAAATGCTTCTACAATAAAAAGCGGATCATACCCAAAACCATTTTCCCCCTTTTCTTCATACCCGATCTTCCCGAGAATTTCTCCCCGAACGCTGAGTTTTCTTCCGTCTGGAAAAGCAACTGCGATGACCGAAACAAATTTTGCATTCCTCTTTTCAAAAGGGACTTCTTCTAACAGACGAAGCAATTTTTGGTTGTTCTCTCGATCCGATGCATTTTCACCGGCAAATCTTGCAGAGTAAACGCCAGGTTTGTTTCCAATCGCTTCTACTTCCAATCCAGAATCATCTGCAATTGCAATATTGCCAGACGCATTCATGACTTCTTGTGCCTTCTTCATTGCATTTTCTTCGAAAGTATTTCCATCCTCTATAATTTCTAGATCCGCAAGGCCCACTTCATCCATGCTTTTGATATCCAGTGAAAAATCCTTAAGAATTGCCTTGATTTCTTCTAGCTTATGCTTGTTTTTAGATGCTATCACTACCCTATTCATTTTTTTCTGTTTCCTCCGCTTTTATTTTTTCCGTTTTTCCTATTTTTTCTGCCAATTCTCCCAATACTTCTCTTTGCATTTCGATCAGTTCAGAATTCCCCTTTTCTGCCAATTCCAAAAGTGCCATCAATTCATCCCGATTAAAGGGAGAATCTTCTCCTGTGCCCTGTATCTCCACAAATTCTTTTTTATCAGTCATGACCACATTCATATCTACTTTTGCGTTCGAATCCTCCTCAAAACAGAGATCCAATAAATGCATTTCATCGACAACGCCTACACTGATTGCTGAAACAAAATTTTTTACGGGAAATTGCTGAATTTCTTCTTTCTCATGCAGTTTATGTAATGCTTCCACCAATGCTACAAAAGCTCCTGTGATCGAAGCTGTCCGCGTGCCTCCGTCTGCCTGGATCACATCGCAGTCGATCCAGATCGTTCGCTCCCCTAAAGATTCCAGATCCACAACAGAACGAAGCGCCCTACCGATCAATCTCTGAATCTCCTGAGTACGCCCTTCTACCTTTCCTCTGCTGGATTCCCGTACTTTTCTCGTCTGTGTAGAACGCGGCAGCATTCCGTATTCAGCCGTAATCCAGCCTGTTCCTGTGCCTTTTAGAAAAGGAGGGACTTTTTCTTCTACAGATGCCGTACAGATAACTTTTGTATTCCCCATCTCTATCAGAACAGAACCCTCTGCATATGCCAAGAAATCCTTTGTGATGCGAATAGGCCTTAATTCATTAAATCTTCTTCCGTCTATCCTTTCCATTTTTAATTGTTCTTCCCCTTTCTTATTCTTTTCGGTCGAATTTATTTTATCATATATATAGAAGATTCCAACAGGGAGTATCGATATCTCAATAATGTATTTTGTTATAGATAATAGCGCATTGCACCTCTCCCCTCTTCTTTTTCAAAATCATATACCGGAACGTATATTTGTCGTGCCGGATGAGTTATGATAAAATAAGTTCGGATAGGAATCTGATTCCACTGCAGTGCCCTCTTATCTGCACATGTTTTACTAACCCACTGCAAATAAGATGGAAATCTGCTATTCGTTTATATATAATTATCCTATTATGTATGTGATATACGGTATACAGGAGGTATGTTTTTATGTTATCGCAAAAAAATTTCAATCAATTTACAGGCAGTACCACATACATCGTTTCAAAACCGCTACAACATGCAGTCAACATCGCTATCGCTTTAAAGAAACCCCTTTTAATCAAAGGAGAGCCTGGAACGGGAAAAACCATGCTTGCTCAGGCAATTGCAGATTCATTAAATAAAAAACTGATCATATGGAATATTAAATCCACCACAAAAGCACAAGAGGGTTTATACGTATACGATACGGTACAGCGTTTGTACGACAGCCAGTTTGGAGACAACGAAGTAAGCAATATCAAACAATATATCAAATTGGGCAAATTGGGAGAGGCCTTTACATCCGATGAACAAGTGGTTTTGCTCATTGATGAGATCGACAAAGCGGATCTGGAGTTTCCAAATGATTTGCTGTGGGAACTGGATCAAATGAATTTTTACATCCCAGAAACCAAAGAAACGATCACAGCCAAACACCGCCCTATCGTTATCATTACCAGCAACGCTGAAAAAGAACTCCCGGATGCCTTTCTCCGCCGCTGTATATTCCACTATATTGAGTTTCCTGATCCGGAGACGATGGAAGAAATCGTTCGTGTACATTTCCCGGATGTTGAGGACAAACTTCTTGCCGGAGCGATAGAAGCATTTTATGAAATCCGGAGCCTTCCAAATATTCATAAAAAGCCAAGTACATCAGAACTGCTGGATTGGCTTCAAGCTTTAATGCTAAGCGGTATCGAACCGGAACGCATCAAGAAAGAAATTCCTTTTGCGGGCGTCCTCCTCAAGAAAAATCAAGACATCGATATTTTGCTAAAATACTGCATATAGATTCGACGCATTTTCCAGGCTTTTGTCTGAGAGGAGAATTGAATCATGTTTACAGCCTTCTTTTATTATTTACGAAGTACCGATTTAAATGTATCGATCAACGAATGGCTCAGCCTCATGGAAGCATTAGATCAAGGATTATGCAAAAACTTAACAGATTTTTATCAGCTCTGCAGAGCCGTATTGATTAAAAGTGAATCGGATTATGATAAATTTGATGTGGCTTTTGCCGAATTCTTTAAAAATATAAAGTCTTATGAGGAAATTCCTGACGAGATATGGCAATGGCTAAATAAAGAGCTGCCGGATGATCTCCCTCCGCCGAAAGGAGATCTATTCTTTGAAGAGAAGCCATTAGAAAAAATTATGTCTCTTTTGAAAGAAAGAATCAAAGAACAAAAAGAAGAACATCACGGCGGAAACTATTGGATCGGCACGCAAGGAACCTCTTTTTTTGGGCACTCCGGTTATCACCCCGGTGGAATCCGTATCGGTGGTGAATCGCGGCACCAGTCTGCTGTTAAAATCGCCGGCGAACGTCGTTTTCGAGATTTCCGAAAAGACACCACATTAAACATCCGCCATTTTCAAATGGCGTTTCGAAAACTGCGTGAACTTTCCAGCCGAGTCGATGCCCCCAAAACGGAGTTGGATCTCGATGAAACGGTTCAACAAACCTGCAACAATGCAGGCCTCTTGAAAATCGTTTGGGAACGGCCGCGGGTTAACACCATTAAACTCCTTCTTTTTATGGATTCGGACGGTTCCATGTGGCCGTACAGCGAGCTGTGCAACCAACTTTTTCAAGCCGCTCACCAATCCAATCATTTTAAAGATCTAAAGGTTTATTATTTTCATAATTGCATCTATGAACATCTCTATAAAGATCCCACCTGCACACGCAATCGGTGGGTCGATACAGAATGGGTTTTTAACAATTATGACAGCGAATACCGTTTGATTCTCGTGGGGGATGCCAATATGGCCCCAAGCGAGCTTATGAAACCGGGGGGCAATGTAGAGCTGGGCTTGTACAACAAAGTCCCCGGGATCGATTGGCTCAGGCGGATCCGGAAACATTATCCCCGCAGCATCTGGCTCAACCCGATCCCAAAAGATCATTGGCCATATAAACGAGGCGCCTTCACGATCAACAAAATCAGTGAAATCTTCCCTATGTTTGATCTGACGCTTGATGGATTAGAGGGAGGGATTCGAAAATTAAAAGCTCCCCGCTAAAAAACCAGTGGAATCCACTGGTTTTTATTTTTAATATTGATTTGCAAAAGCAGGAACAACAATGGGCTCTTGCTGCGAAACCCCTTCATTTTTTATTTCTTCACCGTTTACCAAAATCTTTACACCGAGCACATCCGGATATTGTTCTCTTACCGTCAGCCCAAAAGCCTTTGCTACACTTTCTATCACATTTTTATTTTCTACAACCTCTAAGACTTCTTCTGTAACATTGATATTGGCAATGCCATTATGCATATCCACGCTTACGACCTGAGTTCCCTGTGGAATGCTGGTAAACAATCCCGATTCACTTGGAGGTCCTTTTACCAGCGCGTCTAATGCATCTAATATATTAGGCTTTGCCCCTTCCTGCGTTTCTACAGGTACTGTTACCGGTACGAAATAGGTCTCTAAACCATTTGTCGTTCCTTCAAAATAGACAATTGTCTTGCTTTTGCTGGAAGCATCTCCTAAATAATTGATCTGCTCCCGATTGAGCAGTTCAGCAAGATTTGTTCCATACTTCAGATTTTCTAAGGGCTTCCCCTCCACCATAATCTGAACACTGTCTACCGTTGCAAATTCTGAAAGCGTATAGACAACTGCTTGGATCAAGGCGACTTCCTCTTCCTTTGTCGTATAATTGAGAAAATCCTCTGTGAAATCAACTTTACATACACCATCACGAATCGTCATTCCTCGTATCTCCGTATTGGCCGGTATAACAGGAATCAATCCAATCCCCTGAACATCTTCTCGATTGGCCGGTGTATCGATCATTGCCTTAAGTGCCGTCTTTGCAATCCCTCTGCCGTCTGTCCAGGGCAGCTTTCTCATAACCGGAACCAAAAACCCTTTATCATCCTTGTAATATAAAACCGTATCCCGAAGCGCCTCGCTTTCCTGAACATCATCGACGCTCTCTATCACCTCGGAAACCGGTTCTTCCTCCTCAAACCAGCTCTGAAGCATGCTGATCGGACCGTTACAACCTGCAAGGATAAGCATCATACAAACCAACAAAATTGCGATGGCTCCTCTGCAATTTTTCATTTCATACCCCCCATCCTTTTATCTTTAGTAAATTATATTAGATAGGGAGCCTAACTATGTCTAAAAGGATCAAAAACCGCCCTTCACGGCCATAAGAAAGCCGGAGAAAAAACGAAAAGGCCTGGCTCCCATAAAATACAGGAAGCAGGCCTTCGTGTTAATCAGAAATTTTTTTAATCTGCTGATAAATCACTGTTAAAAGGGCGGTTTCAAATTTTTTCAATTGTTTAATAGCACTTCATCAAAATATCTCTTGATACCATTGAAGATTGCTTGCGCAGCTTTTTGTCGGTATGAAGCGGTTGATGCCAGCAACTCCTCTTCAGGATTTGTCAAAAATCCTACTTCCACCAATACTGCAGGCATTTTGGTATCTCGGATCACGACCAAATTGGGACGGTTTACCACGCCTCTATCAGGGGCACCCAACTCTGCGCACATCTCTTCCATCATAATCTGAGCAAATCTTTTATTATCTCTTGTCGGATCATTTCCATAATACAGCACCTGAACACCCTTGATTCCTGGGTCGTTAGGATGAGCATTATAGTGGATGCTGACAAATACAGCTGCATTCCGCACATTGGCTGCATTCGCTCTATCCGACAGTCCGACATCAACATCGCTCTCTCGAGTCATATACGTATCAAAGCCCGACTCTTTTAACAGCTTTTCCAATCGCTGTGCCGTATCCAGCGTCAGATCTTTTTCTTGTAATCGAAGGTTCGGACTAACCGCACCAGGAGCTCTACCTCCGTGCCCTGCATCGATCACAACCAGCCTTCCTGCATATTTTGACTCTTCTAAACCCTTGTTGTCAAATCGAATCACGATTCGATCGGAACGGCTGCTTTTTGTTTCCAGCGTATAATCTGTCCCATCCGCAAGTTTGAAAATAATCTCGTATTCCTTATCTGTCGAATCTTTTATCCGGGCATACTCGATGATGTTATCGTAAATTTCCAGAAGACTCTTTTCGAGCTCTGCTACATCCTTTGGAACGCTAATTCTCAATTCCGAAGCATTTCTATCATATTCCACATCATATCGAACTGATTTTTCGAGGGATAGCGTGGCTGTAGAACGATTGAATGCTTTCTTTTGATAATCAAAACTTTTCAGCGGTTTTCCGCTTAAGTAAACGACGATATCATTTCCTTCCCGTTCCACGAGAAAATCTTCAGGCGTTTTCCCACTATCCAGGTCTAAAACGACGCGTACAATTTTGTCATCCGGGTCATAATTGCTATCCGGCGTAAACGGTGCAATTCGGACTCTGCTGACACCGCCTTTTGATACGCTAAGCTGACTCTTGTTGAAATCAAGTTTGGCATTCAGGACATCAATGACGAGCCGGTTCCCCAGCTTCATGATATTATATGCAGGCGGCTTTTTCGAGCGAATCACGACTGCATCCGCATTGTATCTTTTTTCTACACGTACATCGGTAACGCTGTTTAAAAACTGCGCACAGATCGTATTGGAATCTTCGTCAAATTCAACGCTATACGCTTTGGGTGAATCGAGATCGATCACGATCCTCGTTATCTTTTTCGGCTCAACCTGGAAGAGAGAACCTCGGATTTTCATGATTCCCCCTTTATAAATTGCCTTTTCAAACAGTTTATCGTTTCCGATGCTTTCATCAAACTCGCAATCTGCAATATCCAAAACCAGTCGATCACTACCCCCGTGCTTGCTTCCCTGCAGATAGGATGAGGTCACATCCGCCTTCCCGCTCAGTTTGATCAATACTTTTGATTTTCTTTCTGAAATGTCATAATCAATATCCTTCACTCGGACTGTTTGAGCTGACGGAGGAGATACCGGTGTTTTTGATGAACCCGAAGAATCTACCGGTACCGTTCTGGTGCTTTCAATCCAATTTACTTCATACCCCAATGTCTCCGATACAAACCGCAGCGGCACCATCGTCCGATAACTACCCTGATATCCATATAGTTTCGGTGGAACACCATCCGGAAGGGAAACTGTTTTGCCATTGATGGAGGCTTGACTGCTGTCAATCTTAAGGACGATTTTCTTATCTTCTGTCTGAATGGTTACTTCATATGTACGCTGATCCCAGTATACTTCGGCTCCCAAATTTTCTACGACCAGTCGAATCGGTACCAAAGTACGATCTTGATGCAAAATGGCAGGAACATCCCCAACTACATTTTTCCCGTCGATCTTTAAAGAAACCACATGGACCCGATGTTTTTTCTGGGTTGTCCCATCTACAACATCAATTGTGTTTTGTCCGCCCTGCACAGCAAATGCTGGAAAAACTGCTCCTAAAACGATTGTGCATACCAGCATGATAAATACAAGATGTCTTCTCATTTGTCTTTTAATTTTTATATCCCCCTTCCATCTGAAACTCCACAAATCCTAACTGCTCAACGATCTTTTCTTGCCTTTCGACAAGAAAGCCGTCTCTTCATATCCATTTATATCACTCATAGCTAGATTATGTCAATTTAGTTTACAGAATTGTAACCCAGATGTAATATGTGTAAAAAAGTAGCCAATTATATAACTAGCATCTGGATCTAATTTTACATTTATTTCATTCATTCTTTAATTAGATTAAAGATATCCACAAGTTACTAAATTACGTCATAAGTTTTCGATGAGCTTCTTTTTATGTCACTAAAAAAACTTCTTCTATTCACCTTAACTCTTTAATAGATTCATTTTCAAATTATAGGTCTGCAATAAACATGACTACAAATGGAAATGGAGCTAATCTGAATACTTCAGACTAGCTCCATAATCTTTTATACAGAAACAAACAAAAGAATAATTACCGTTGTAACAGCCTATCTACCCGCTATAAATGAAGGTGGTACTGTAGCAGTTCCATCTGTCATTACCTCCACGATTGCAGGCCTGTTTGCATCCAATGCTTTCTTTATTGCAGGTCCAATATCCTCTGCTCTTTCTACACGAATACCAAGGCAGCCCATGTTTTCTGCTATTTTACTAAAGTTTATATTTATGAATTGAACACGAGATGTACCTTTATCGGCCTTATCCTTATGTACTTGATTCAAATCAATTAAACATTGTGCCATTACCTGATTATTGTTGATAATAGTAACCGTATTTATTCCATATCTCGCTGCTGTTTCCATCTCGCTCATATGGTAAAAGAACCCACCATCTCCTATCAAACAGATCACTGGCCTTTCCGGTGCCCCACACTTTGCTCCTAGAGCTCCTGGAAAAGCCCACCCCAGTGAACCTGCTGCTCTCAAATATTTTTGCGTTGGCCGCATTTTCAATGCAATAGAAGTCCATACTGCTGAAAAACCTGTATCAGATACTAAAACCGCATCATCTGGAAGCGCTTTGCTTACTTCAACACAAAGCCGCTCCGGTCTGATTGGAACAGCATCACTCTTCATATACGGTTCATAAGCTTCCATTGTCTTCCTTAGATTCTCAGCTGCTTCTTGACGCCATTCAGCTCTGTTGACTTTATTCACTTTTTCCAAAAGCTGTGCGACTACTACCTTGGCATCTCCAAGAAGCCCTATCGTATTAGGATAGTTTCTTCCTAGTTCTGCTCCATCTATATCAATCTGCACTACCTTTGTATCCAGTTTAGGTATTTTCCAATCATGGGTAATCTGATCTCCAACCGCTGTTCCAACATAGATGACCAAATCTGCATCATGAATTGTCTGATTTGCACAATCCATACCGTAGCTACCTGCTATTCCCGCCCATAGGCTATCATTTTCGTCAATGATCGTCTTTCCGTCTGGACTGGTTGTTACAGGAATATCCCCTTTTACTGCAAGATCATATATTTCTTTTTCTGCACCAGAAATAAGGGCACCTCTGCCAACTACTAATACAGGTTTGTTCGATTCATTAATGGCTCTAGCTGCTTCTATAACTTTTTCTTCTTCTGCTGCTGGTTTGAATGCTGGGTATTTTGTATATGCTTCCTCTATAAACAAAGGCTCGCTTATTGCTGCTACTTCTATTGCTCTTCCCGT